>CAYNMA010000090.1:0-6055 GCA_964398075.1 uncultured Bacteroides sp.
CTTGTTCAGTCCACTGGACTTCACTCGCTCAGGCAGACTCAGTGCTTACGCACCTACCTTCGCTTCACGTCTCCACAATCGCAGTATCAATCTTAGCCGTTTTTGTGTGGAGGAGGGAGCGTTAAGATTTTTGTTGCGTTTATTAACGGTTTTGCGTAGAAAGGGGCTATTTTTGGGTGTTAGGTGAGATAATTGATGTAAGGTATTCCTAGGCTATCCCTCCGTTATCCCTCCGATATCCCTTCGATAAAGTACCTATATGGATTATTACCATATTCCTTTAAGAAATATAGTGAGTCGCATTTACATTTCGTGATGGATGTATCACGTTGGATGTTTTATGTTGTAAGTACGGATACCTGATGCTAGCGTTTGGGTTAGAGTATGGGTTAGAGTATGGGTTAGAGTATGGGTTAGAGTATGGGTTAGTGTATGGGTTAGTGTATAGGTTAGAGTATGGGTTAGTGTGTGGGGTGTTGCAGGTATTGGATAGCGGCGATGAGGGCTTTATTGGCGGCACGGTCGGTTATCTGTTCGCGCAAGCGACCCAGATGTAAGCACCAAGCGAGAGTCTCGGTAGGTGTTGCCAGGGCGAGCCATACGGTACCCACAGTTTTCTCGGTCGTTCCGCCATCGGGACCGGCTATGCCGGAGGTGGCCAGGGCATAGTCAGTGCGCAGGAGTCGTCGGCAACCTTCTGCCATACTGCGTACCACAGGTTCGCTTACGGCACCGAACTGCATAAGGTCGTCGTTGCTGACACCTAAGACATTGTGTTTTACTTCGTTAGAGTATGCTACAACACTGCCTTTATAGAACTGCGAACTACCTGGTTGTCGGTTGAGGAGTACGGCAATTTTGCCTCCGGTGCAACTCTCTGCCGAGGAGATAGTGAGATTGTTTTGCTTCAACAAGTCTGCCAATACGACTTCGAGTGGTTTGTCCTCGGTGGCAATAAGATACTCGTTGATGAGTGGAACGAGTTGGGCTATTTGTTGCTTCACTTCGGTTTCGAGTGACGCTTTGCTCGAGATAGCGGAAGCCGAGATGATAGCCGTTAGTCGCAGACGGATGATGCCATCCTTGGGTAGGTAGGCAAGGTGCATATATTGTGGCAAAGCCTCTTCCCATGCGGCGATACGGAGTGCCAGAGCTGACTCGGCGATACCTTGAACAAGCAGTGTGTGGTGGACGATATATTGCTGCGTAGTGTATTCTTTTAGTTTCGGGAGGATATGGTGTTCCATGCCATATTGCATCTCGTAAGGTACGCCAGGCATGCTTATCACTATCTTGTTATCTACAGAGAACCACATAATAGGTGCAGAGCCTACATCGTTGGGGATGACGGTACAGCACTGTGGTACCGTCCATTGGGTAGCGGTGAGGGCATTCAGTACTGAGGGGCGATTACGATAGAGGTCCAATACATGTTGGTGTACACTTTCGTTCTCCACCAAGACGGTATGGAAATAGTTACACAGAACTTGCTTGGTTATATCGTCTTTGGTAGGACCTAAGCCGCCGGTTATTAGTACTAAGTCGGCACGATGTAAGGCAGCAGTCAGACAGGTCATTATCTGGTCTCTTTCATCGTGTACGCAAGTGGATTGCAGTACATTGATACCTAACTGGTTGAGACGACTCTCCATCCACGAAGAGTTGGTGTCGACTACTTGACCAATGAGTAGTTCGTCTCCGATAGCAATAATCTCGGCATTCATAGGACTAAAAAATATATAAACGGACGCCTACGGCGCATTATCATAAATTATCCACAAAGCATTGAATTAATATAGACAATTGGCACAGTATAATCCGTTGAACTTATATTATCCTTAAGGGTTTTGTTTGTGCCATTCGTCGGCGACGAGGCAGAGTTCGTTGTACCAATCTTCGCCAAAGCGTGCGATGAGTGGTTCACGCAGGAACTGATATATAGGTAGATGTTTCTTTTTCCCTAACTGTCGTGCGCAATGACATATATCCCAGCGGTGGTACTCTACGGCAGTAAAGGTGGGATGTTCTGTCAAGCGGATAGGATAGAGGGCGCATGAGATAGGCTTACGGATAGGTGATTTGCCCTCATTAAATGCCTTTTCGATAAGGCAATAGCACCAACCTTGTCGGTCAGTGCGAGAGAAGATGCAGTCTTTTCCGTTGATAATCTCGAGGACTTGGTCGCCTGAAGAGTCGGTGTATGATATGCCCCGGGTTGCCACAATATCGCGTGCTTCTTTGGACATATTGGGGAGAAGGTATGGTAATCCTTCGGTGATCTGTTGTACTTCTGTCCCACTGATGGGCGCGCCATCATCACCTTCTATGCAGCAACAACCGTGGCAGATGGGCAGGTCGCAGCAGAACATCTTATCGATGACGTCGAGGCTTACGATAGTGTTTTGTATATGGAACATCATCTTTTAGAGACCGGATAGGATATGTTCGAGGAATATCTTCAAGCCAATGGCAACGAGGATGATACCGCCTATGAGGGTCATGTTCCAATGGAAGCGTTTGCCAAAGAACATGCCGACGCAGTAGCCTCCCAAGGAGAAGACGAAACTGGTGAGGGCGATGATACTGACTGCAAGCCAGATGATATCGGGCGTAGGTACGAAGATGACACCTGTAGCGAGGGCGTCGATACTGGTTGCGATAGCGAGAAGTATGAGTTGCGAGAAGGCGAAGGTGTCTTTTTTCACTTTGTGCGAAGGGTCGTCTTCGGGTTTCTCTTTCTGCAGACTCTCCACGATCATCTTTCCACCGATAAAGGACAAGAGGACGAGGGCGATCCAATGGTCGTATCGGCTAATCCAGTCGGTGAAGCCAATGCCGAGGAAGTATCCGATGAGCGGCATCCCCCCTTGGAAGAACCCAAAGAGAAAGGCCATCAAAAGCACCTTATTATACCACTTGCCTTTCTGGATACCGGTGGTGATAGATACTGCTAAGCAATCCATTGCTAAGCCGATAGCAATGAAGATGATGGAGAGAATGTCCATAATAATAATAGTTTAGAGTTGAGTGTTTAGTGTTTAGAGTGGTGGTTAGTGTTTGGTACGATAACGGGCGGTTACTTTGCCTTTGGCGATATTGGCTAACTTGGTACGGCAGAACTGTCGGCGAATAGGCGAGATGCGATCGGTGAAGACATGTGCTTCGAGGTGGTCGTATTCGTGTTGGAAGATACGAGCGGCAAAGCCGGATAGTTCTTCCTCGTGTTCAGCGAAAGCAGAGTCGTAATAGTGCACTTTGATAGTACGTGGGCGCACTACGTTCTCTGAGATACCAGGCAGGGACAAGCACCCTTCGGTGTACATGACAGTGTCTTCGCTCTCTTCTACGATAGTAGGATTGATGAAGGCTTTCTTGAAACCAGCGCATTCGGGATAGTCCTCGGCAAGGTCTTCTCCGTCGACGATAAAGAGTCGGATAGAGAGTCCTATTTGCGGTGCGGCTAAGCCACAGCCATCGGCTTGCTTAAGCGTTTCGAACATGTTAGCAATCAACTCCTGCAAGTCAGGATAGTTGGCATCGATCTCTTCGGTCTCACGACGGAGAACGGGTTGACCGTATAAGTAAATAGGTAATATCATAGTCGAACTAATTTATAGACCGCAAAGGTAGTCGTTTTTTTCAAGACTGCAAAGACTGCAAATAGGACTCCAAGATATAACTGGCAGCAATCTTATCGACTACGCTTTTGTCTTGGCGTTGTTCCTTTTTCATACCACCATCAATCATAGCACGGTGCGCCAAGACGGAGGTGAAGCGTTCATCGAAGAGGCAGGTCTGTCGGTCAGGGAAACGCGTAGCGAAGTGTCGGAGGAATATATTGATATCCGCCATGGTGTCGGAGGCTTCGTTGTTCATCTGCTTGGGCTGACCGATGACGACCATATCCACTTCCTCGTGTTGGAAATAGTTACCGAGCCAATCGAGCAATTGGTGCGTAGGGACCGTCTCGAGAGGTTGTGCGAGGATACATAAGGGGTCGGTGACGGCAATACCCGTGCGGCGACGACCATAGTCTATGGCTAAGATTCTACCCATTTGTTTTATCTTCAGTCTTGTCTTCTATTAAGAGTCGCTTGAACTTATCGTGTCGACCTTCGTCTTGCATGAGTAGGTTCACCTTGAACTGTCCATCGCGCATACCTTCGGAGAGGCAAAGGCGCTTGAACTGTTGATAGGAAGAGTTGATGAGACGCCCTGTGATAGGTTCTTTGAGTCGGAAGGACTCACGCTTGGATTTATATTCGACGTTCTCCTCTTTCAGTATCTCGTCGACGGTATGTGTGAAGGCTTCGGCTTGGGTCTGGGTGACGGAAGTGTTAGCAAACTCGAAGTAGAAGCGATAGGTGGACTCTTCGACATCGGCGAAACCGACATAGAAGCGGGTCTTGAGGCCCGTCTCTTTCTCTGCGTTACGCACAGCTTTGATGAACTGTTGCTCCGTCAGCTTCTCGCCTGTCATCGAGACTATGCCATTGATTTTCTGCACCATGTGTACCGTTGGCGTATTAAGGAAGTGAGGTCCAACTTCGATGAGGTCGTTCATATTGTAGCGATAGAGTCCGCCAAAAGTAGTGACGAAGGAGCAGTAACGCCTACCCTCTTCGAGTTCGTAGATCTGGTAGAAATGAGGATTAGGTTTGTCTAAGTCTTCCTCGGCAACGAACTCGTAGAAGTGGAAGTGCGGGAAAAGCACGGAGTTGAGTCCGTCATCCATACACAATCCAAAGCGGCACTCGGAGGAGAAGTAGCCTAACTCTTGGTGGTAGATATCCTCGGGGAAATAGTCTTTCAGTTTGTCGACATAGATCTGTGTATTGCCGCACTTCCAAGTGCTGAGCAGTTGCAGGTCGGGCCAGTAGTGTTTAGGCAGCACCACGCCATACTTCTGC
Organism: uncultured Bacteroides sp.; assembly: GCA_964398075.1. Classification (GTDB taxonomy): domain Bacteria; phylum Bacteroidota; class Bacteroidia; order Bacteroidales; family Paludibacteraceae; genus Colicola. Next base: position 4,911 of record CAYNMA010000090.1, read on the forward strand.
TTGAGGTATCGCAGTTCCTTTGCGCGCTCGGGGTTAGGGTGTACGCGGCTGAGCAGGGTCTTGCGGATATCGTCGGCAATATCGAACTGATCGGAGATAGTACCGTTTTCTATGTCGGTGATTATCTCATCGAGATGGTCATTGACCGTGTTCTGCAGTTCGATGATGGTGGAAGGGTTCGGTGTGAGGAAGAGCGTGACATTACGTTCGATGCAGATACGCATGAGGGCGTAATTACGTGCTGTATAGTCCGTTATGTGAAATATTTCAGGATAGGACACATACATCTTGCGTATGAAGGATGGTGCGTCTCGTTGTGTGACGCCTGAGACAGAGCCAAAGACGGTGCCATCGGGCGCATAGCCTTCGACATCTTTGCCGACAACGAACATCACGGCACCTGCAAAGGTGTTGGGGCGACGGAGTATGAAGTTGGTAATCCAACATCTTGTCATCTTGCCGTAGACGCTTTTGAGATAGCGTTTGGTGATAGGAATCCACTTGGGTTCGTTGGTCGTACCGGAAGTAGTGGCGTACATGAGTGGTTTGCCTGGCACGATGACGTTCTGTTCGCCGTTTTTCTGTCGCTCGATATAGGGGCGCAGGTTGTCGTAGTTATTGGGCGAGACATACTTATGGTAGCGCCGAAGCAGTTCCTCGTGGTTGAGAGCCTGCAGTATCTCACGGAAATGGTGTTCCTTGCCGTACTCGGTGTCACGAGCATAGAGAAGGATGTTTCTTAGTGTCAATTCGCTTGTTGTCTTCGGAGTGAGATTGGCTAGTCTGAGTGCCCGAATCTGTCCTTTACCTACTAATCGAATCAGCAGATTGATCAGTCTCGGATTTCTTTCAAATTTCATGTTATTATCGTTAAATATCACTCGTCTAATGTTATCGCCCCAATGTTCCACGGCACAGTGTTAGACAGAGTGTCCACATTCTCTTATACCTATATTGTGTAGGATACACAAAAACGGTGCAAAGGTAATGGTTTTTGTTGAGATACGCAAATACTAGTTGCAGAACAACGACATCATTAGTCATTAAATACGTAGTCAAAAAACTATAAAAAACTTGAACCCAAAACAACTATCAACAAAGGGGATTGGAACAAATATTGCCAAATATTGGTCAAATATTCCCTG
>CAYNMA010000090.1:6155-10142 GCA_964398075.1 uncultured Bacteroides sp.
TGCCAAATATTGGTCAAATATTCCCTGCAGGTGACAGAGATGTCCAAATATACGTAGTCAAAAAAATCTAAAAAACTTAGATCAAAAAACATCATCAACAAACTAACAACAACCATCATGAAGGGATTGGAACAAATATTGCCAAATATTGGTCAAATATTCCCTGCAGGTGACAGAGATGTCCAAATATACGTAGTCAAAAAAATCTAAAAAACATTCTCCATTAAAGGTCGTTAAAGGACCATTAAAAACGTAGTTGTCGGCTCGTTATGTGACTTTGAGAGACGGTACTACGGTTAACGTGCGAGGTAACAATTAACATGCACGGCTGGTACATTCGAGCCTTGCAGCTCGGACGACACGAGGGCGGGTCGTCTCCACAATCGCAGTATGCCAAATCGAGCCTTGCGGCTCGGGCGACATGAGGGCGTGTCGTCTCCACATACAAGACAACGGCAGCGATAGTTGCTGGTAAGTTAGTATTGGGCGGTGTCGTAGACGGAGTCGGCGGTGGCGGAGTCCTTGAGTTTCTCTATGATACAGAAAGCAAAGTCGGAACTGAGTCCTGGGCCTTTGGCCGTGATGATGTTCTTTGACTCGACTACCAAGCCACCGATATAACTCTCGCCAAGGTAAGACTCGAAGCCAGGATAGCAGGTGGCTTGTTTGCCTTTGAGAATACCTAACGAGCCTAAGACCGAAGGTGCAGCACAGATAGCGGCAATGAGTTTGTCCTGTTCGTTATGCGCAAGTAACAAGTTGACCAAGCCTTTATGGTCGCCAAGGTGAGTAGCACCACCAGGTAAGATAAGCATCTCGGCATCCTTAAAGTCGACATCCTCGAAGAGCGCATCCGCCTGAACGGTGATATGGTGCGCACCTTCTACAAGTGTTTGTCCTACTAAAGAAACGACTACCAAGGAAATGTCTGCACGGCGCAAGAGATCGATGGTGGTGATGGCTTCTATTTCCTCAAAGCCCTTGTCTAAAAAGATGTAGTTCATAATTATGAGTATTGGTTATGATGATATGATTATGTTACTTGTTTCGGAACTTATAGGTTATGGTACCGATGACATCTCCATTGCCGGAGGAGAACACGGCTTTGTAGCTGGCATTGATGCACTCTTGGATGGTTTGTTTCTCGGAAATGGTAGTGCCGCTACCTTGCTGTGCAGATACCACTTTTCCTGCAGCATTGACACGGATAGCGATGACGACCGTACCTTCTTGTACACCTTTGGCTTGAGGCGTTACGAGACTCCCCCTGAGCGAGCGGCCACTGAGAGACCAACCATGTCCATTAGAAGTACCTTTACCCACAGGATTACCCTGCATGGTATCGCCATGGGTATTGCCTGAACCAGAACCCGAGGATGTATTGGAGGAGAAAGCACCTCCCATGAGTTGATTGGCTTTATCGATAGCGGCTTGTTCGGCTTTCTGCTTAGCAATGGCTTGTTCACGGGCTATTCGTTCCGCCTCTACACGAGCCGCTTCTTCGGCTTCTTTCTGCTTACGGACACGCTCGGCTTCTATCTCTTGTTGCTTGGCTTTCTCTCGTTGCTCGGCAAGAGCAAGGGACTCCTCATTGTCTTGGGTCATCAGTTCATTAGAGGACTGCTGTGGTCGTGGCGCAGGAGGAGAGACGGTCTCGGGTACGGCAGTGGTAGTAGGTTCCTGAGAGCCACCTTCTCCCATGTCGGCGTTACCGAAAGAGACCATGATGCCTTCGTCTTCGGGTTGCTCGATATGAGTGATATGCACCAAGAGAAGGAGCAAGAAGAGCAGCAGCATGAAGATGAGCGTACCGACAGAGGCTATTATGTGCGATTTATAGCGCATTACTGAGCGTTCTTAGTGGCAATAACCACTTTCATTTTGTTCTTGTTAGCGATATCCAGCACTCGTACCACCTCTTTGTAGGCGATGTCTTGGTCGGCATGGATAGCGACATAGGTAGATGAGTCGGCAGCCTGCACGCCCATCAAGTAGTTCTCGAGGTCCTCGGGTTGAATAGCGACGGCTTTCTGCTTGCCGAGAGCAACGGAGTAGTTGCCGAGGTTATCGATATTCACTTTTGCTACGACTTGCTTTGTATTGGTCTTAGCACGGCTCTGAGGGAGGTTGATCTTGATGTCGTTAGGGGACGACATGGTGCTTGCCAAGACAAAGAAGATGAGCAAGAGGAAGATGAGGTCGGTCATGGAAGACATCGAGAAACTTGCCTCGACCTTATTTCTTCGTTTGAGTGCCATACTATGCAGGTTCGTTTAGTAAGTCCATAAACTCCATGGTGCGTCCTTCGAGCAACCGAACGACGGAGTCGATACGGGCAACCAGGTAGTTATAAGCGAAAATGACAAGGATACCAACGATAAGACCACCGACGGTAGTCACCATGGCTTGATACATACCTTCGCTAAGGGAAGAGAGTTCGATGACACCCGAGGCGTTGTTTGCCATATTATAGAAGGTCTGCACCATACCAAGGACGGTACCGAGGAAACCTAACATAGGTGCGCCTGCAGCGATAGTGGCTAAGATGACGAGGTTCTTCTCGAGGTTCGCCACTTCGAGGTTACCCACATTCTCGATGGCAACTTGCACATCGTTCATGGGTCGTCCTATACGTGAGATACCTTTCTCTACCATGTGTGCCGAAGGAGTGTTGGTCTGCTTGCAGAGGTTGAGAGCAGAGTCGATCTTGCCTTCGTGGATATAGTCTTTGATACGGTCCATGAAAGACTTATCCTCTTTTTTGGCAGCGTTGATGACTACAAGTCGTTCGATGAAGAGATAGACAGCGATAGCGAGTAGGACAGCCAAGACTATCATGATCCAGCCCCCATAGACAGCCATCTGCCAGAGGTTCATATCTGGGACTTCTACTGCAGTTTGGGTAGCGACACCCGTTGAATCGATTAATGTTTGTGCTTGAAGGAGTATACCATTCATATCTTTATAGTTTTATTTATTCGTTATGTGCTAACTTACGATAGCGTTGTATTGTTTGCTCGATGCCTAAGTAGAGAGCATCAGCAATGAGTGCGTGTCCGATGCTTACCTCGTCAATCCAGGGGAAAGCGGCGATGAGGGGTTGCAGATTATTGAGGTTGAGGTCGTGCCCTGCATTGAGGCCGATATGCATCTGCTTTGCCATCTTTGCTGCAGGGGCATACATCTCGATTGCCTTTTGTGGGTCTTGCTCAAAGAGTTCGGCATAAGGACCTGTGTAGAGTTCTACCCTATCGGCACCTAATTGCGCGGCATGACTCACCATGTCGGGGTTGGGGTCAACGAAGATGGAGACGCGTATGTTCTTCTCGTGGAAGCGGTTGACGAGGGTTTGGAGATGATGGAAGTGCTGGATAGTGTCCCAACCGTGGTTGCTCGTAAGTTGCTGTGGGTCGTCGGGAACAAGGGTGACTTGCGTTGGGCAAACGGAGCAGACTAAGTTGCAGAAGTCTTCGGTAGGGTTACCTTCGATGTTGAACTCCTTGGTGAGGAGTTGTTTGAGTTGGTAGACATCGGAGTGGCGTATATGTCGCTCATCGGGTCGTGGATGGACGGTTATGCCCTCGGCGCCAAAGCGCTCACAGTCAAGGGCAAACTGCTCTACATCAGGGACATTGCCGCCTCGTGCATTGCGCAAGGTGGCTATCTTATTGATATTTACACTAAGTACTGCCATACCGGTTGCAAAGGTAGGGATTATTTTTTGATTGGACAAGGGACAATTTGACAATTTACAATTTGACAATTTACAATTGGACAATTTACAATTTGACAATTTACAATTGGACAATTGGCGAGGTATCGTCAGTCGAGCCTGCGGCTCGGACGACACGAGGGCTCGAAAAGGTATTCTTGTTCAGTCCACTGGACTTCACTCGCTCAGGCAGACTCAGTGCTTACGCACCTGCCTGAGTTTCACGTCTCCACAATCGCAGCATCTTTCATGATTTGAGAGACGGTATGGAATAC
>CAYNMA010000091.1:0-10008 GCA_964398075.1 uncultured Bacteroides sp.
GTGCGGCTCTGCCCCGCAGTCTCCGAAATTTAACTCATACATGCTATACATTCTTGTAAATGCTCTGATGATCAGTCAGAACACTTGAAATAAGCCATTTTAAAGCCCTTTTTAGGCACTTTCTCTACCCTTGTGGGTAGCTAATCCATTTAGGCTTCAAAAGCGCTTTAAATGGCCTTAAAATAGCTCTATTTAGATATTATTACATTGCCCTATGTAGTGCTAGACGTTTATAGGATGTAATCAGCATTCTTGATATTGTATGCAGGGTTCATTAATTGATGCCATCTCAAATGATGTGTCCCCGACGTTAAAGTGCGCACATACTCTATTATTTGATCTATATTTGCTGTCACATTTATTTATCGTGCATGTGCTTGCACGCTAGTAATTCTGTGGTAGTGACGTAAAGTGCTATATACCATTGGGTTTACCCAAATGCAGTGTAAGTATCCGCCTACTTCGAGCGCATGATTGTTTTCTATTGCTGCATACACACGTGACGCTAAGGTGCTTGTGCTGAATACTAGAGATTTGAGTGGATTACTCCCAATCCCAACCCCAGTAAGATGGGAACGCATTACGAAGTTCACGATAGTACTCCTCGAATTCCTTCTCAACATCGTTCAATGACTTACGATGGGTCTCCTTGATTTCATCACACTTCTTATTGTACTCAGTTGGTGTCAACTTACCATCCTTGAGCTCCTCGATAGCCTCATCGAGGGACTTCAGACGCTCCTTAACGAGCTTCTCCTGTGCACGAGATTTGCGGAGTGAAAGCAAGCATTTCTTCTCATCATACGATGACTTGTTGATTGCACGCTTGAGCTCTGCTACCTGACGCTCCTTCTTATCCTTCTCAAGCTGAGCGATAGCCTCGTTCTTTACGTCCTCTTCAAACTTGTTACCTGCTTTCAACTGCTCTACTACGTTCTCTACTGAAGTCTCATTCTTTGCAGCTGTAGCTGCTACTTTCTCATTCTTTGCCATAATTTTAATTGATTTAAAACGTTTATAATTTAATTAATTAACACTCTGTTATTTGTCCGACACTCCAAGGTTTCAGGATGAATACTGTCTGTTCGTGACCAGTTTCAGCATCGCATGGGGCGAATACGCCAGTACTTCTAGCAATGCTTATTAGTTTCCAGCGAGCTGCTTCTGCTTCTGCCTTTGTTTTATACTTGACAGTAAACGGCTTGAACTGATCTGCTTTCTTCTTGGAACTCGGAGATATAATAATACTCCACATAATCCAACGGATTTAGTTTGTTTGACTTATCACGCTTATAAACCTTTGCTTTGGCTGCAGCGTGCTTTGCACGATAAACTTTCTTAGTTTTGTGTTCTGTTGAGCTACACATGATAGCATGTACTAAAGTCCTTAATTACCTTAACAACACTCGGGGTAAGACCATACTTTTTAAGTGCGGTATTACCAATATTCTCTAACACGATTTGCACTGCATTCTTAAGAACTACAGCTTCTTCAGTTGAAGAATTCTTTACTTCAGACATTGCTACTGCTAGCATGACTGGTTCTTTAAAGAACTTTCCAAAACGTGTAGAGAGATATGTTGCGGAATGTTCGAAAGCCTCATCTTTTTCATTTTTAGATGGACCTGCTACAGACTTAACACTAAGTTGAATGAGATCGCTCTCATTAAACTTCTCAACATGAACATTTGAGCCAGCTACAACGAAACGGCTCATTTGGTTGGTCATACTTCCAAGTATATCACGAGGAAGTTCTGAACCATCATAAGAAAATACTACTACCTTCATACCTACTTAGTTTGAGATTCTTGTAAGATTTTAACCTGTTTGCCGTCTATCATTGTATCGACAACGACTGTGTTTGGAATATCTGTTGGAGGATCTTTAAGTTCCATACTTACCTTTTGTACTGGTAAGTTTGAATAGACCTTAACATTCTCTAGATATTCATCCACAATACTCATCTTTGTAGGATGTTCACCACGACGAATCAATACAGTATAAACATTCTGTATAGTTTCTGGGGTGAGAGAGAAGAATACTGAGTCTTGTTCTCGATACTGCTTCTCATTTTTAAGGTAGGTGCATGCGTCATCCACGCTAGTAAACGTAGGATTATCATACTCATTGAGTATTCTATACAGGTCTGCTGAATCCACATACTCTTGTATTGAATGCTCATACTCATGAGGTCCTGATTTGTGATCACAGGACGCCATGCATGCAGCAAATGCTGCGACTAGTGCAATTAGGGCTACACTAAACCACGAACGTAATCTCTTCATTTTGATAATTTATTAGAGATTAAACTTTGTGTTAACTACCCGATTTAAGCTCACGGAATTGCTATAGTGATTCATACAGACTCGAACTGTAATGTAGGCCAACCACAAACTTTGGTTTGCTGTCCCTAATAAATCTTTCGGGGATAGTACTAGACTACCCCCTCTTGATGCAATTAATTAAAACGCTCTTGCCACTCGATAAAGAACCAAGCAGCAGATAACATACAAACTAGAATTAGTATCAATACCAAGAATACTGATGATAAGATACCTATCCCATTTAAATCAGCCAAATGCGACAATATGTCTATTAATGGCCACAATGCTACTACAAATAATATTGCACTAGCTACCAATCCATTTGATTCGTTTATCATAGATATAATGCTTCATTTGATACTTCGGAATAATGTTCTTCAGATACAAAGTAAGGCTCATTATCATTTGTAAGATACTCCTTATATGCACCTAATTCACACTCATCCTTTGACAACACACACTGTTCATTATTATCTGCGTCTAACCAAGAATGTAATGTGATATCTTGATCTTCACAATACTTCTTTAGTCTTCGTACAGAACGATGAAACCTTCTGAGATTTAACTCTTCATTGGACATTTGTCCATTTTCTTTACGCTTAGTCATAGCTATGGTTTTACAAATATAATGCTGCTTTCTATGCAATAGATGTTCTCTTTGTTATCTGAATTCCTAATATCCTTTATTCTAGGACATCCGAATAAGTTATCAAAGATACATCCATTGCAAGAGAAGCTTTTTTTAGCCCTAACTACAACTCCATTGATTTTATAGACTGTACCAGGGTGATATTTTTTCATTTCGGCAATTCTTCTAGAACTCTGACATATAGTTTGTAATGACAACCGAGCTCTGTGTTAAACACTCTATCTATTGCTAATACTTTCAAGTATACGTGTATACGGTCGTTCTTAAAGTTAGCTATAGCTATATCAGTAGCATGTTCCATAAATAGCTTATAGTACTTATCTGATTGCTTAGATAGCTTTATGCGAACGATACGTTGATTCCCTGCTATTGTAGAGAATCTACGTAGTTCTTGAACTAACTCATTAGATACATTGTAAGTCAGCTGTATTACACCTGCTGGCGGATTGTATAACGCTTTCATTTTCTTTTTACAAATTTAATCTTGTAACGAACAATTGAACTTACAACACCATTTCTTAGGCGGATGCCAAGAGTTGGCTTTAACGAGTATTGCTTACATGTTTCAATGTACTCTACTACTGATTTTGAGATTGGAATAACCTCTGAGAAATCAATAGATTGGTCTTTGTAAACAGCATAGTAATGAACTGTACCTTTTGCCGAAGTTTGCTGAACTATCTTTTGAATGCATTCAGATTTGCAAACCATTGTGTCAACTTGTGCATTATCTGCAGCGTGACATTTCGATGTAGCTAATATTAGACATATAATCGTAATAATTGCTACTAGCCAGGCCATATTATTGTCACCTGATTTCTTGTTTTCATACAACTTTATCATATTAATGAATAACTATGAATTTAACACTTGTTTTGCCAGCACCTACAGTTTCCTTATGTTTGTTGTTTACAAAGCTATTAAGTTTATTGTAGAGTAACGTAGCATTAACTTTACTTAACCCGAAACTGAGAATCATTGTAGAATTCCCATCTTTAGCCACAACTTTCCAGTTATTGTATTCAGCAGGAGTTTTACCTCCCGCTGATTGTGGCTTAACTGCCTGATTATGCACTTTCATTATCACCTGTTTTATGCTCTGGGAACCATGCTTTACAATCCTTTGCGATAGATTGTATAGTAGGAGTAATAGAGCTATTTGCTACAATAAGAGCTGCTATGAGCTTACCCATACTCTCTAAAGCTTTGGCGTTATCAATGGTATTCTGATAACCATCGTTGCCTTCGAGAGGAATGCTGAGCAAAATACGTAGATGACATTGAACGTCTGATTCTGGGTTGATATTATCGACCTTAAGAATAGACTGACAAGCTGGAATCTTTTTGCATAATTCCTTCTTGAAATAATCTGACACAATGATGTTTGAAGTAACATCTGTTTCTGTTAAGACCTCGAGTGTCTTTTCTGTTGTATGAACATAACTACCTTCCATAATTGATTTAATTTAGGTATTTATAACTTGTATAGAACTAAAACCTATCTATACTTAGGCGTGTGCCTTTTTAGGCATTGGACCGAATGAGTGACCAAAGAACTTCTTAAGCTCTTCTCTTTTCATAACACCGACTTTAGCTTTACGCTTCATCTGACTTGGTACTCTGTTCTCCCATGATGCCTTTTCGGCTTCAAACTTGTCTAATTTGTGTGACATGTTTAAATAATTTTGTTGTGTTGTTTACTTGTATAGAACGTCCCATCTATACTTGGGTTTGAGGGGGTTAATCTTCATAATCGCCCTCATCCTCATTACACCAGTTAGTTCCCCAATGGCAATCACCCCAATGATGATGATGTGGTGGTCTACATGGAGGACGCTGAGGTTCATTACCTGATGTACATAGAAGATTCTCAGACTGTGTTGCGAATACAGTCGTTGTTGGTTTGATGTACTTTTGTTTAGTAATCATAGCTGTTTGTTAAAGAATCTACAACATTTTTGTCATGCAGATATTCTGCTCCATAGTCTGAACACAAATCTGTATCCATAAGGTTGAGATTGTGTGTTCCGTCGAGAGAGTCAAGCAATGTCTCAGTACTATTGTAGTACTTTTCATATGCCTCGATAATCTTACTCTGCTTAGCCTGGTCTTTCATAAAAGAGTGCGAAGCGAGTAGCCCCATACATACAGCCCCAATAACTGCCCCTATAAAGAGCAAGTTGGACTGTTCTAAACACGAAATTTTCTTATCTTCCATATTTATAATTATTATTAATTAAATCTCAAATTGAAAACACTACTATCTGTCACAGACTGTAGTGTATTTGCACATCACTATGTGCTAATGTCTAACCTTAAAAACATTTACTTCAAACAATTTAAAAAGATTACAATAACAAAGGCTACTATCTATCACAGACTGTAGACTTCAATCATTAACTAATAATTAATAAAATGGGACAATAAACCATTGTCATGCAATATAGAATCAAAACTCCATTACTTCGTAATTCCGAATCAAAACTTCATTTCACAGACTACTTGGGGTAGATGCATACCCCTTGTAGTTTCGGCTTGTCTCATCAGTGTGATGTTATAGACTCAAGCTGTCTTTAGATGTACAAATATACTCTAATAAAGAGCTGTACAAATCGTCAAATGATACTCCGTCGTATAAGATGTATCGTTTTTTATCATTAACCCAATAAAGGGCTTTAAGAATCTGTAGAGCACCCGCTGGTGTTAGTCTTTTGTAGTCGAAATTAGCGAATTCCTCGATAATCTCTTCCATTCTCTCTATAGACTGAGGATGATATGTACACTCTCTGCCTGACTTTGAGATGTAGGAGATACTTGTTTCGTCTACATTTGTCACGCGGTTACGATTGTCGTACAGATTTGTTTTACATGCCTTGATACGAGCATGCAAACATTCCACAATAGTAGTAGACCATGCTTCGAGCATCATTTCGCGTGTTATGATACGCTTTTGATTCTCAGCTACCTCATAATTCTTCTCAAACTCTACTTCGATTGTTACTACTTGTTTCATTTTGATAATGTGTTAAGTTTATGATTTGCTGTCTATTCCAAGCTGCCAACCTCGCTATGAGGGTTTATATTATTAACAATTCAAACAGTTCTATATACGCGTACAATTACAATTTCTCCTGTGTGTGCCCGTAACAAAGCGCCCGTAGGCGCAATGTTAATTAGTACGGCAATGGACTCGCTGTAGGCTGTGCTGCAGGTTGCTGCGGTGCTGTAGGCTGAGGGATTGCTGTAGTTGGCTGCTGTGTAGGCTGAGTTGGAGGAGCCATAACAGTAGTTGGGTCGAATGCATTTGAAGGAGTGTTGTTACCCTCAACGGCATTACGGAAGAAACGTGACTCGATACGAGCGCCTTGTGCATTCTTGCTGTAAGGCTCGATGTAATGAGTAACGCCTTGTGCATCAATAAAGTCGATTTGTACGAAGACTGCTACTGAGCTACGAATGATAGGCTGCTGGTTACCATCGAGAGTTGGGTTACCAGAGACATCGTTACCATAGCAAGGTCCTTTAGCAAACTCGTATTCTTCAAAGCATCCGCCAGGGAATTCGAGCAATTGCCCCCAAGTCTCAGGGTCAGATGCGAATTCAGGAGAAGCCTTGAACTTAGCAATGTTGACATCAAAGCTACCAGTGTGGTCTGCAGATGGAGTACTGTATTGTTTGAGAACAGTGAATATCTCAGGCGACAGGTCATCATCAAATAGGATGACGTTCTGCTTCTTGCCGAGGAGAGACTTCTTGTTCTTCATACCAATAACGAGATACTCGCTAATCTTGCCGTCACGGTTAGCTTTAGAGGCTTTGCCAAGTGAGAGACTAATTGTTTTGAATGTGCCGATAGCACTACCAGGTGTAATTCCGTTCATAGTTGTAAATGTTTGTGATTTGTAGAAAGCGCTATTTATTAACTTAGTGTGTCTTGCGCTTAAACACAGCTAAGGATAAGAGGGTGAGTGTGGGAAATTATCCCCCTATTTTGTAAAGATTTTTTACCAACACCTCACAATTCAACTGTTGAATTTAACAGTTAAAATTGGTTATTATCGTCTTTAAGGAGAATTTGTTTATTAGTTGCTAAGGGAGAATGGGAATTGTCCAGCTAAGGGATTGTAGCAGGAATGGGAATTGTCCAGCGAAAGCAACTGTGTATTTTCAAGGGGTTTTTTGGGGGTTTTTAGCACATTTTATGCTCAACATCTTTCTGTCTTACTCTTTGGGTTGAGTATATATTGATAATATATACGAAACCCTGTTTCTCCGTTCTTTCTTTCTCTCACCCCCTTCAGAGAGAGAAATATATAAAGAGAGAGAGTTTCCCCCTCTCTCCTCCTCTCTTAGCTGGTGTACCCCTTACAATTCAATCTGTCCAACAAGCGTGTACTTTCCCTGCCAGTATGTGTATAGTGCTACACTATCTGCTGGGCTTGTATTACCATCCTGCTGGTCACGTATGACTTGTATTGCCATCTCGAAGTCGTCTGTTGTAGTCTCGACTGTCTTTTCGTCATAGACTTCTACAATCTTGTACTGTTTCATAATGCATTATGTTTGATTATCGTTTGTGAGGAGAATTTGTTTATTAGATGCTAAGCAGCTAAGGCTACATGCTGAGCAGGAATGTGAATAACCCCAAATAAGGGCAAGAATGGGCTTATAGCAGGTGAGAGTGTACGCAATAATGTCACATAAGCAGCAGAAGACCCCCGTAGACGCATTTTAAGGCCCCTTCCGCGGACTTTCTCATTTCAGTGGAACAATTACCCAGAGCGTACACAAAACGCGCCTAAATGGGCATTTCTGCTGTATAGCCTAAAGCGCAAAGCACAGGTTATCCTGTGCAATGCTGAATTAGTCAAGAATGACACGTGTTGGGATGTGTGTTTTCTTGTTGCGAATAACCCCAAGAGCAAGCTTGCAGTTGTAACGTTTGCAGAGTGTAATCTTATCCACAGTTGTTTTGGATATTGTACACATGTAGCCATTTACAATAGCATAACGTTTAACAGCTTTGTTGCCCTTAGAGTTAACATACTCTTGAGTGATAATCTGCTTGATTGCAGACTGGTCAATGCCAACTGTGTCGACATCAACCTTAGCTGAGGCCTGCATTGTGCAAGCTAACAGCAAAGATGCGATAATTGTTTTCATAGTTCCCTACTTAAAATTCTGAATGTGTTCACGAGCGATGTAATAGTTCTGTGGGTCTTCTGCATCAACCCAATTGTAGTGACTCTCGAGAGTATCAAGCAGCTCTTCAGTTGCTTTGTAGTACTCTTCATAAGCACGAAGTTTTGCAGACTTGCCATCGAGGGCTGAACACATTGTAAGGATTGCCAATGAAGCAAAGATTGGAGTGAATACTGATTTCATAGTTATATTGTTTTAATTGTTAATATCGTCTGTATGAAGAACTTGTTTATTAGATGCTAAGCAGCTAAAGCCCAGGGATTAACCCTGAGCAATAACCTTGTCCTCGAAGAAGCGAACTAATGTACCTGGATGCTGAGTAAGATAATCAGTCATGCTGGCAAGGAGTTCTTGCATAGTAGCATACTTTTGTGAGCTAACCCAGTAGTTTTTACGAAGTTCGATACGGCAGAAATACATAGTTGTTGTGTCCATAATGTAAGTGTTTAAATTGTTAATAATGTTATCGCAAGTATGGAGAATATGTTTCTTAGATGCTAAGCAAGAAAAGCGCCACAATGGGCACTAATCTTTAGTCAATAATAGGAGCAGGAATTGCAGCATTCTCTCTCTCCCAGGTTGGGAACCAATCATAATGAGCTAATGCTTCCATCACCATACGACCATATCTGGCCCACTCGTCAGCAGTAGCCATAACATAAAAGTTATACAATATAGCAGTAGGCTGGCTATCATCATTGTTCCAGCGCTCAATAACATCAGCAACTGGTTCATCCTTTGTCCCAGTCAATAGACCAAAACAAACTAATTCAATAAATTGATATTTATCCATCGCTGTAATACATAAAGAGCCCGCACTAAGGCGAGCTCAATTAAACTTAAACAAGGGCAGCAACAACATAATTGTACTTGCCATCACATTCCTTCTCACTCAAGCGAGCATAAGCAGTAGCATCGTCCTTATCATCAAAGGAAGCAATGACTGTAGACTGCATAATCTGGTAAACCTTAATCACTAAATACTTCTTCATAATCATTGAGTTTAATTGTTAATAATGTTTATATCGTTGTGAAGGAGGATATATTTATTAGATGCTAAGCAGCTAACTCAAGCAAGAAGAGTAATAAACCCGCGAGCGAAGCGAGCAGGGAAGGAGGAGTAAGAGATAAATCAGCTGTGAATATGTGAGCAATCGAGCTGGCAAATCACAATGGCTCCCTAAAACAAGCCAGGGGGTATCAAGGGACGCGGACGAGGGCGGGGACGCACCCTTGCACTCTTTCTAGTTTTTGCACTCTTTCTAGTTTTTGTATATCTTTCTGGTTTATATATATCTTTCTAGTTTTTGTATACTGTTTCTAGTTTTTACACTATTTATCTGGTTTATAAAAATAAAAAATAAAAAAAATGGGAACCTCAAACCTCGTCAAATGGCAAAGTTTGCGATCCCCCGTAATAGTTAACTGCGTAATATATCAGCTAGTGTCTTTAAACACTTATTGGCTTTCTCAGCCTCTTTCTCTGTTATCTCTTTACAGAATACGTAGGTACTTGTAAAGTCTGCATCGGCAGGCTTAGATATTACACTGTACGCACCTGATACAGTCTGACATAAATAGTACTTCATTATACAGCTATCGTATTTAGCGCTTCAACTACTTCAGCTTTGGAGGTGTGTGGCACCGTAGAGCCTGATTTAGTTGTCTTAGACTTAGCGTAATCATTTATTTTCTGTATAATTTCGTCCTCATGAGGATTGCCATACTTTTCATACATAGACATAAGTACAGCCATTGTGTTTTTATAAGCCCCACTATCCTTGTCTTCTATGCTGTCTAATAAGTCTTCTACTTCCTTGATTGTGTAATTAC
>CAYNMA010000092.1:0-9935 GCA_964398075.1 uncultured Bacteroides sp.
AAGGGATAATGATTTGGCACAATAGTTGCAATAGTTTATTTGAAGTTATACATTTAATACATAACGATTATGAAAACACGATTAACAACATGGATTTTAGGTCTGCTACTGATGGCACCCTGTGTGTTGTTTGCAGACGAGACGATTACGGTGACCGCCACAGATAGCGATATCTCGGCGAACCTCGATTTGAAAGCCGTTGCAACGCTCTTTGGTGAGGCTAAGAACCTTGAGGAGTTTGAGCAGAAACTGAACGACTCTGACGACCGTATCTCTAACCTCGACCTCAATGGCGATGGTCAAGTGGACTATCTGCGTGTGGTAGAGACAACCGAAGACAATGCGCATCTTATTGTGCTTCAGGCTGTATTGGCAAAAGATATCTACCAAGATGTGGCAAGTATCTATGTAGATAAAGACGAGACCACGCAACAAGTGACGGTACAGGTCATCGGTGACGAGTACCTATACGGCACCAACTATGTGATAGAGCCTGTCTATGTATATACGCCTGTCATCTATGATTGGTTCTGGGGACCGAGTTGGTATTGTTGGCATTCACCTTATTTTTGGGGATATTATCCACATTATTGGCATGCGTACGACTGCTGGTTGGTTCATGACTATTGGCATCATATCTATGATTATCATCATCATCACCCTTATTGCAGTTATCGTACTCGTCCTGAGCCGGCACCTCGTTATGCAACGATGCGTCCGAATGTCTCTCGATACGATTATGCAACTCTGCATCCAGAACGCAGTTTCTCGCAGCGTAATGCTTCGAACACTAATGTGCGCAATGCTCGTGACCTGCAACCTCAACGCAGTACACGCAATGCAAGTACGGTGAGAGGTGCAAGTAGTAGGACTTTCGACAGTTCTTATGGGGCTCGTGCAACTCGTGTGAACAGTGCATCTACAAGCTCTCGCTCAACGGCTGCCACTTCTACTTCTCGTTCGGCTACGGCAGGTTCAACCTCTCGTTCAGCAGCCACAACGGGTACGGCTACTCGCTCGGCAACGGGAACGGCTACTCGTACGGCGACCACGACTTCTCGTTCAGCCACAACAGGTACGGCCGCTCGTTCAGCAGCCACCACGGCAACGACAACCCGCCGCACTGCCACGAGTGTGTCTTCTACGGGACGCAGTACAGGTTCTTCAGTGAGTCGTTCGGCATCGGGCACCTCGAGCCGCTCAACGGTAAGCACCAGCACCAACCGCAGCCAGAGCAGCGGCGTATCTCGCGCAGCAAGTACCTCGTCGAGAAGTAACATACAGTCGTCGACTCGTTCGAGTTCATCGGTGAGCCGCAGTTCTTCTGCCGTTTCGGGTCGCAGTTCGTCATCGGTTTCGAGAGGTTCGTCTTCCGTTTCGTCGGGCAGAAGCTCATCGTATAGCGGAGGCAGTTCGAGAAGTTCTGTATCCGGTGGTAGCTCAAGAGGTTCGGTATCAGGCGGTGGTTCACGATCAGGTGGCGGTACACGCAGATAAATTGAACACATAAATAGAAAAAGAGAGCCGTAGCACAACTCTATGGCTCTTTTTTTTTTACATCCATACATTTATACATCATACATCCGCACGAAGTGCGGTCCATTTTGCTATCTAAAATAAAAGGCGTACCTTTGCAGTGTCATTTTGACAACGTTGTATGCAGTGGGTTGAATGGTGCATACGGCGATTATAGGTAACTCAAAGGACGTGCGTTGTCTATGAGAGGCAGCCGTCCTGATAAACTTAGAAAGATAATGGAAAAACCATCTTGTCCGTTTGTCCCCAATTTCTTGCTTGGCGTAGCAGGGGGCATACAGTATCTGCGACTGAAAAGCGCATCGCGCAATCCTCGCAAGTCGAGTGAGAAAACGCTCCGTGGAATACTGGAATACGCTAAAGACACCGAGTACGGTCGTGAACATCATTTCGAGCAGATTCTGGCTGCTAAGACCGACACCGAACTCTATCGACTCTATCAAGAGAATGTCAAACCCAATGATTACGAAGACCTTCGTGGTTATGTAGAGAAGCACAAACATGGTGAGGAGAATATTCTTTTCCCTGGCAAGCCTGTGATGTATGCTACTACTTCGGGTACGACTACGGAGCCTAAGTGGATTCCTATCACAGACTTATACCTGAATAATGTCTATGGTAAGATGACGAAGGTTTGGCTCTTTAACTTCATTAAGAACCGTCCGAAGGTGTTTACCGGTAAGATTGTCTCTATTGTGGGTAAGGTGAAAGAGGGTGAAGCGCCCGATGGAACTTTCTTTGGTTCGGTCTCGGGCGTTACGCAGCGTGACTGCCCTAAGTTCGTCAAGAAACTGTATGCATCGCCTTCGGGAGTGTTCTCTATTGCCAATTACACGGCTCGTTACTATACTTTGATGCGTATGGGTATTGAGCGTAATATCACCTTGATTGTGACCGCCAACCCATCGACTATCGTCGAGATGCAGAACAATGTGAATGAGTATTACGACGACTATTGCAACGATATAGAGCATGGTACGCTGAAAGCCGACTTGGATATCCCCCAGTGGATACGCGATGAGGTGCAGCCTTACTTGAAGCCCAATCCAGAGCGTGCGGCTGAGTTGCGTGCCTTGAAAGAGAAATATGGCACAGTACTGCCTAAGCATTATTGGCCTAACATGCAGATACTGAACACTTGGAAATGTGGTAACACCAAGGTATATGTCGATAAGTTCCAAGGTTCGTTCCCTGACACTATGTTGCATCAGGAGTTTGGTTACTTCTCATCGGAGTGCCGTTTTGGCTTAGTGCTCGACGATACGAATAACACGGTGCTGTTCCCGCACTTCCACTTCTATGAGTTTATCTCCGAAGACGACCTTGGTAAAGAGAACCCGC
Organism: uncultured Bacteroides sp.; assembly: GCA_964398075.1. Taxonomy (GTDB): domain Bacteria; phylum Bacteroidota; class Bacteroidia; order Bacteroidales; family Paludibacteraceae; genus Colicola. The sequence continues at coordinate 2,878 of CAYNMA010000092.1, forward strand.
ACTTCTTGCAGTTGCACGAGTTGGAGCAAGGCAAACGCTATTGCCCCTATGTAAGTACTTTTGCTGGTCTGTATCGCTACAACATGAACGATCTTGTGGAGGTAGGTCCTTGCTTCGAGAACACGCCTACTGTGCACATGATACAGAAAGTGAATGGTATCGTCACCATGACCGGCGAGAAACTGCATGAACGTCAGTTTATTGAGGCTGTTCACGAGGCAGAGAAGGCATTGAATATGCCGACACGCTTCTTCGTTGGTTTTGCTGACATGGAGAAGAGCGCATACCATTTCTATTACGAGTTTGCCGATACTGCCACTACGCAAGAGGCTGCAGAGCAGTTCACAAAGAAGGTCGATGAGGTGCTGCAACGCATCAATATCGAATATAACGCTAAGCGTGAGTCGTTCCGTGTGAAAGACCCTATCACGCACCGCTTGCAGAAAGAGTCGTTCGAGACCTTCAAGGCACAGTGTATTGCCGAAGGGGCTCGTGATGGACAGTTCAAGATGAACCTCTTGATGCAGGACGAGAAACGCCACGCTAAGTTCAAGAAATTGGTTATCGAGGACTAAACCATGGCGGATTGTCGTCTCGTGCTGCCCGAAGATGCGCAGTTGCTGGTGTTCGACCTCGATGGCACACTCTACAACAAACATCTCTTGCCGCTCTATCTGATATGGGCATGCCGTTCGTCGCTTTCTCTCTTGAAGGCGGAACGGAAGGCTCGTAAGCAGCTCAAGGGCGTGTATTGCGGTTCTCAAGAGGCTTTCTATTCTCGGTTGTTCAAGGCAATGGCTGAGGCTTGTGGAACGACTACAGAACATACTGCTAAGTGGTATAACGAGACCTATATGCCAGCAATGGTAAGTGCTTTACAAAATCATTATACGGCTGACGCTTTCCTTATGTCGCAACTCTCAGAGTGGCGCCAACAAGGAAAGCGTCTTGTTGTCTATTCCGACTATGGCGAGACGGCTGCCAAACTGCAAGCGATTGGTCTTGACTGTGCGCTATTCGATGCCGTGCTTGATGCTCCTTCACTTGGTGGACTCAAACCGGCGGTGCAAGGTATGGAGTCTATCTTGAAGCAGTTTGATGTGACGCCAACGCAGGCAGTGATGATAGGCGACAGACCCGATACCGATGGCGAATTGGCAGCAAGAGCCGGTGTACGATATATTCAATACAAAGCCAAATAGATTATGCTAGATAATAAACGATACAAGGACCTGCAAGTGGGTCAAGATGTCTATATCCCCGATATGGGCATCGACTATCCTGAAGAGAACCCCGTAGAGCGACTGCTGAATGCGCCTAAGGACCGTGTGATAGTGTTCGATGAGAACTATCCTTATCTCGACGACAGTTGGTCGTTCCGTGTACAGAATTGGATAGGGTATGTCTTTGTGCTTTATGGCGCATTGATGCCGGTGAATACGATCAAGTATGGCATCCGTTTTCGTGGGCGTGAGATACTGCGTAAGTATCGCAAGGAACTGCAGAATGGGGCAATAACGATTGCTAACCACTGTTACCGTTGGGATGCACCTGCTATTCTTCAGGCTGTGCATGCCAATCGTCACACCCGTATCCCTATGTTTGCCGATAACTTCTGCACCAAAGACCATTGGTTCTTGAAGCAAGTAGGCGGTATCCCTGTGCCAAGCGAGATATCGGCTTTGAAGAAGTTCAATGCTGCCTTCGACGAGTTTCATCGCCGTGGTTGGTGGTTTCATATCTTTCCAGAGGCTGCCAATTGGCGTTTCTATAAGCCTTTGCGTCCTTTTCGCAAGGGTGCTTTCACAATGTCGTATAAATACGATATGCCTATCTTGCCGTGCGTGATTTCCTATCGTGAACGCAAAGGTATCTATCGCTTGTTTGGCAAGAAAGAAGAGCCTTTGTTGACGGTGACTATTGGCGAACCTATATTCCCTGACCATACGCAACCTCGCAAAACGGAGGTCGACCGTATGCGCAATGAAGCCCATCAGCGTATGGAACAGATGGCGGGTATCGAACATAACTCGTGGCCCACTATTCCAGAGGACGAATGAGTAAGGTGGTCGTTATAACAGGCGCTTCGCAGGGGATTGGGCGTGCAATGGCTACATATTTCGCTGCGCAAGACTGCAAGGTGTATGACCTCTCTCGGCACGGAGAGTCATCAGCACAGGTGACGCATCTCTTCTGTGATGTGACTGATGAACAGTCGGTTCGTGATGCCGTGCAGACGATTATGCAACAGGAGTCGGCTATCGATATCTTGATTTGCAATGCAGGATTTGGTATTGCGGGTGCTGTGGAGTTCACTAAGATAGAGGATGCGCATCGGCAGTTCGATGTGAATTTCTTCGGTGCGTTGTCAACCGTGCAAGCCGTGTTGCCTATCATGCGTCGTCAGCAGCGAGGTCGAATCGTGTTTGTCTCGTCTGTGGCGGCCGTGTTTGCTATACCTTTTCAGTCGTTCTATTCGGCTGCTAAGTCGGCTCTCAATGCCATGGCGTTGGCGTTGCGCAATGAACTGGCGGCATATAAGGATATACAAGTGTCGGTGGTGCAGTTGGGCGATGTCGCTTCGCATTTCACAGCCTCGCGCAAGACCGATTGGAGCGGTGAAGAGGTCTATCCGAGGATGCGTGCTTCTATCGCTTCGATGGAACATGACGAGCAATCGGGTATGATGCCTGAGTATGTGGCAAAAAGGGTAGGGCGTTTGCTCCGCCGTAAAACGATGCCGCCTGTCTATACCATTGGTCGAGTCTATCGCCTCTTTGTCTTTCTGCAACGCCTCTTACCTCAACGCTTCGTCCGCTGGCTCGTCGGGAAAATGTATTAGGTGAGAATTTTTCGTTCCTGTTCGCTTCGCTCACGAGAAATGAAAGAAAAGAGGGAAAGGGAAAGACATTGTTCTCTTTATTTCCATTGCACGCAGTGCAATTCGTTCTTTTTGTTTCTCTGCCACGCAGTGGCAAGGAAAAAAGAAACAAAGAAATAGCATCTTTTGTCTCTTTTCTGTAATTTTCGACGGAGCCATTAGGAGCACTTTGTCCTTTTTCTCAATTTTTCTTGCACGCAGTGCAAAGGAAACTACGACAAAGCAGTTCAAAGGAAACCGGCATTCACCGGAACTGCCCCCAGAAGCCCGCATCGCCCTCACGGCTTACTCGTACCGACTCAGGATACTGCTCCACAAACCACACAAGGAAGGCTGTGTAGTCAATTTTGTCTTGTAGCAATCGTTGGCGGCGCACGGCCCACTCTTGTTTGAGTGCATCAGTACCTTCTGCAAGCAGCGACTCTATCTTGCTGAACATTTGGTCAGACTGCTCGGGACGGAAACCGTATGTAAGGTCGTAGGTATGCTCTTCGTCTTCGAGATAGTGGATACGCCCCACAAAGGTGTTGCAGCGTATGGCGGGAGTACCCAGTACAGCGGCTTCGGACGTCATGGTTTGGCTATCGCCTACGAGCATAGTGGCATAGTAGATCAGCGAATGTGCTTTCTCTGGCGACACGTGTAGTTGGTAGGGCGCAAATTCGGGGTCGATATTCCGCTCCGTAGTGATAAAGACCCGTCCGTGTTTACTGAGATAATCGACCAATCGGCGTTTGTTCTCGATTGTTAGTCCCACCACCCCTACATCGTGATGTGCCTTGAAAGCATTGAATCGTAGCACAGAGAACGGCTCTTGCACCTGCACACTACCATCTTCTCCACGAGTATACCGTATTCCTGCATCGTCAAGCACCGTTGGATCAGGTGTGAAACGATGCGGATGCAGGTATGCCAATTCGTGATAAGCAGGGTAATAGAGCGTCTTCTTCGACTTGCGAGGTGTGCCATCTGGTGAAAGAATAACATCTGCAAATGGGTGCGCATATTTGGCAAACAATGGCTCTACCGCATCATCGTCATCATCGAGAATGATACTTTTCATACGGCAGAGACGACTGACATGGGCCAAGGTGATGGACGATCCAATACCTATGTCTATATGGTTGCGCAGTGCGATGTTTAGCACCTTGGCGTTGTAGCGAAACTGTTCCAAAGCCTTGCCTAATAGGCTGTCCGACTTCTTACCAAGAAAGATATAGGGTATACCGTACAACTGCAGCAACTGCATAGCCGCAGGTATATCCTTGACGGTTACAATCACGTTATGTCCCCGTTGCACCATCTCGCTATAGAAGTTCCGTAACAGATGTACATGTGCCGGATGCGCTATGTCTATGAGTATGTTCATTGGTGTGTCGTATTATTCTTGTCTTGCAGCATTTAGCAGCCATTGAACAGCAGGAACCACTTGTATCGTTTTCCCTTCTTGTGTTATCTGCCGTGCCTCACCTTCCAACACGATTAGTGTAAGGTTTTGGCAATTCAGTTGTTGTGCGGCTAACCACAATGCCGAGGTCTCTCGGTCGTAAGTCTTCGTATCGGAAAGACTATAACATACCTGTATCAGTTCCTTCACCTGACTGCGTTCGCATACCACAAAGTCCACCTCTTTCTGTGTCTTCGACTTGTAGTAGAACACATCCTGTATATGGGTAGCAGCACGGCGGAGCAGTTCGATATACACCACATTCTCCAACCGCCAACCCATGTTTTCTGTTGATAGTACTCCCTCACGATTGCTCAGCAGTGCCACATCTATCACAAAACTCTTCTCTTGCGTGATGCGCTCTTTGGCTTTGAAGGAATACTTATGCAGTCCCAATAGTAGGTAGGCTTGACGCAGATAGGCTATATAGTTGTCGATGGTGCGCATCGAGGTGATACCACACGTGGTGGATATGTTCTTGCGCACTACTTCCTGACAGAAGTTGTCCATCAAGTAGTTAGCCAATCTATCCAAGGCTGCCACCATACGAATATGATAACGCAGACTGATATCTTTGTTGATTATCACCGACACCAACTGCTGCACATAACCCTGTTTGTTGCGGATATTCTTTAGTTCAGGGAAACCTCCGTCTTTCAAGTATTGTATTAGTCCTTCTTGACGAAACGCCTCCGCCTGTGTGGTAAAAGAGGTGGTGTCAATATCATTGGCTGCACAATACTCTGAGAACGAAAACGGAAACAGCCGTATCTCATTGTAACGCCCTGCCAGATGTGTGGCTAACTCGGCACTCAGTAACTTTGCGTTACTACCGGTAACTACAATATGCGTCCCTTGCCGCAACATACGATTGACAAACAAGTGCCAACCGTCTACATTCTGCACTTCATCAAGAAATAGATACTTGAAGTCGCCATAGATGCGATATAGGCACTTGAGTACCAAATTAAGGTCATCGATATGGATGTTTGCAAGGCGGTCATCATCGAAGTTGATAAAAGCATAGCGTACTCCTGATTGATGCAGCACTTTGTGGCATAGTACCGACTTGCCACTGCGGCGCACACCTACCACTATCTGTGCCAGTGGACTCTGCAGGTCAAAACACTGTTCCTCCATGCGACTAACCCATGAAGAAGGGTTCATGCGCTGTATCTCTAACTGCTGGTCAGCAATTACTTGTAATATGGTTTGCTCGTCCATAATTGAGGTGATTTTCTATTCGCCTGCAAAATTACTGATTATTTGTTGATTATACAAGTCTACTGCACTTATTTTCCACATTTTACCCATTCCTACTGCACTTATTTTCCACTATTTGGCATTTTCTACTGCACTTATTTTCCACTTTACACCATCTCGCTATATAAGTTCCGCAACAGACTACAGTCCATTCTTCAAAAACTCGCGGATATGCAAGTGCGTAATGCCGTCTACGTCGCTACGTTTGAGTAGTGGTGTTGCTGAGATGACATATTTAGGATAATCGTCTGCTATCAAACGCAAGTTGCCGAACTCTCGTTGCTGCGTCTCCTCTGTGTTCGCCAAATAGGCTACTTGAATATACACTTTCTGGTTCATCTTTGTGCACACAAAGTCTATCTCGCCCGCACGCAGTTGCCCGACATACACGGTATATCCCAAACGGAGTAGGTGCAAATACACCACATTCTCCAGTATCTTTTCTATATCTTGACTCCGGTCGCCACCTGCTATCCAATTGCGCAAGCCTACATCTCCAAAATAACACTTCCCATTGTTCTCCAGTATCTTTTTGCCGTGCATATCGAAACGCTCTATTTGGTGAACCAAAAACGCCTCGCTGAAATAGGACATGTAACTCAATATCAGGTTGGTAGAGGCTTCCATCTGCTGCGACTTCATATACTTGGCTATACTGTTGGCAGAGTTCAGTTTCCCCATGGTGTCTGCCATAAAAGTAATTAAGTTGTTGAGGAATACCACATTTCGGATAGTGTGCCGTTCGACCACATCTTTCAGCATGATGGTATGGAATACGCCTGAGAGGTAATCGTTCACCATCTCTTCGTTCTCTAACCCAATAGTCCGCAGTCCTGGTAGCCCTCCATAATTGAGATATTTCCATAAAGCATCCTCGCCATCCGTGAGATGGTGAAACAGCAGAAACTCCTCGTAACTAAGAGGTAGAATAGATATCTCTTGGTACCTTCCGCCCAATAGGGTACTTAACTCGCTGGACAACATCTTGGAGTTAGACCCCGTGATGATGATGTCTGTATCGTCTTCAGTTCGATAACTACGCACGGAACGCTCCCAACCCTCAATATCCTGCACTTCATCTATCAAGATGTAGTTGTGGCAGTCCTTTTTCCATCGCTTATCAATGTAGGTGTTCAGTTGCTCGTAACTCTGGATAACATCGAAATCCTTCTTTTCCTTGTCGATGTATATGATATTGGCTCGTTCTTCATTTTGATGGCGCGTGATAAAGTCCTTCATCACGAAACTCTTTCCTACACGCCGCTGCCCAATAAGAACAATTATCTGTCCTTTCCCTAACCAAGCATCTATCTTGTTGGCATAGTTTGTTCTTGAGATGATATCCATAAATCAAGTAGTTTTAACTATTTATTTTTATTGAATATACTCAACAAAATTCATGCCAATGATATTTTTATTGTCTATACTCAATAAAATTATATAACTACTGCTTTGTGTATTGTTGGA
>CAYNMA010000093.1:0-9841 GCA_964398075.1 uncultured Bacteroides sp.
TTACCCAAACATTCACTCTTCAGAGCCACTGGGCGGACTCGAACCGCCGACCCACGCATTACGAATGCGTTGCTCTACCAACTGAGCCACAATGGCAACCCTAACATTCCTCTTTTGCGGCTGCAAAGGTAATACTAATTTTACGAACTGACAAGAATAAAAGTTTTATTTTTTTGTTCACCCCTCAGAAAGATGATTTCATGACACGGAAAACCCACCATATCATCGCCTTAACGCTGCTCTTGCTGTCCTTTGCCTACCCTCTTTTTGCAAGGAACGAAAGCACTGTATATCGCACGCAGACCTTCAAACCTGACATTGCCTCCCTTCGTATCCGACTGAAAGATGCATCTACGCTCGAGCGACCTATCCTGCACCTCAACGGCGATGAGGTATTGGAGATTTCTTTCGACCAACTATCACACAGTCTACATCAATATACCTATACCCTCATTCATCTTAATGCCGATTGGAAGCCATCGGCACTGTCCTCCACCGACTATCTACAAGGGTTCACTACCCTCGACATCACTGACTACGAGACCTCACTCAACACGCAACAACTCTATACGCATTATCAGTTCGACTTCCCAAACGACGACATGACACCCAAAGTATCAGGTAATTATGCCATCATCATCTACGAGGACAACGACCCTGAGAACGTCATCTCTACTGCCTGTTTCTCTATTGTCGACCCACAAGTGCACACCAAGATAACCCTTCGAGGCAATACCGATACGGAACTCTATGGGCACTATCAACAACTCGATATCGACCTCTATACTGATGGTGTTCAATGGACGCAGACTTCTGATTTTCTGCTTGTTGTACAACAGAATAACCGTTGGGACAATCGTGTATTCAATCCCAAACCGACTTATGTGGAAGCCAATCGTTTGCGGTTCATCAATCAGCGTGGACTGATATTCGAAGGTGGAAACGAATACCGATATTTTGACATTGCGTCGACCTATTATATGGGAAATAATGTCGATAAAATCTACTTCGACCATAATTTCTATCATGCTTTTCTATTCCCTTCGGAGAACCTATCCGACGTGTCCTACACTGCGCAGTATGACTCTAATGGTCAGTTTGTTATCAATGCAGAACGGACCGATTACGACGATACCGAAGCCGATTATATGTGGGTGCATTTTATCCTTCCGCAAGCAATACCTTTCAGCAAAGGCGAAGTCTATGTGGGCGGCGATGTCTTCTTCAATAAACTCACGCCACGCAATAAGATGCAATACGACAACGAACATAAGTGCTACACACTCAGTTGTTTCCTTAAACAAGGCGGATACGATTTTCAGTATTGGTATGTTCCCTATAACAGCCGTAAAGCCACTACCCTACCCATCGAAGGCAGCCACTACGAAACCCAAAACGAGTACCGTGTTTATGTCTATTATCGTCCTTTTGGTGCTCTGTATGACCAACTTATCTGCGTGGAACAGTTGGGCAATTGACCTGCTCTTGCAAAATCATGAAAGACCCATTCACCCTTTGTACCGATTTTTTACAGTTTCTTGCAGGCACTTTTCATACCACCTACGTTCGTATGTCGGTGTATTTCAACATCTATATTTCGCTATCGTCCACCGCTCGAAACGGCATTCAATAGGTGCTACACCGATTTGATGACCATCTCTTTTCAAAACAATTATGCTTATGCAGCAATCAATTTACTCATATTCGTTGCAATTTATCTCGCCGTCTTAATAACCGACATCTATTTCTTTTGCAGGTTGTTAAAAAATGATACTTCAAGGTATTGAAGATTATTGTTAGTCTACTAAGTTATTCTATATCAAGTAGATACAGTACAAAAGTGTCATAAAACCATTACATGCTCCGGTACTGGTCTGGATATACGCTCGAGACTTGCCGCTGCAACAGGCTCTCTATGCCCGTGGAGGCAGCAAGCAAAAGGGCTGATGTTTGTCTTTTGATTATCTCGCAGCATTTGGATATCTCACAGAAAAGTCGTACCTTTGTGTGTTTATTGTGGGCAGTCCACACAAACACGAAACCTATTGAGAAATAAGATATTACGATAAAAGATATGATGACAAGTAAAGAAATCCGCCAGTCCTTCTTGGATTTTATGGCAAGCAAAGGGCATCAAGTGGTACCATCCGCACCGATGGTTATCAAAGATGACCCAACCCTCATGTTTACAAACGCAGGTATGAACCCTTGGAAGGGCATCATCCTCGGTAACGACCCTATAAAATACCCGCGCGTAGCCGACTCGCAGAAGTGCCTTCGTGTCAGCGGCAAACACAACGACCTCGAAGAAGTGGGGCACGATACCTACCACCACACCATGTTCGAGATGCTCGGCAACTGGTCGTTCGGCGATTATTTCAAGGAAGGCGCTATTGACTTCGCGTGGGAGTATATTGTCGATGTGCTGCATATCGATCCGAAGAACCTCTATGCCACCGTCTTTGAAGGCGCACCCGAAGAGGGTCTGGAGCGTGATGAAGAGGCTGCTGCCATCTGGGCAAAGCACCTTCCTGCCGACCATATCCTCAACGGAAACAAGCATGATAACTTTTGGGAGATGGGCGATACAGGTCCTTGTGGACCTTGCTCCGAGATACATGTCGACAGCCGTTCAGAAGAAGAGAAAGCGGCCGTGCCTGGGCGTGAACTGGTTAACAAGGACCACCCACAGGTGATAGAGATATGGAACCTCGTCTTCATGCAGTATAACCGCAAAGCCGACGGCTCGTTGGAGGGACTTCCCAAGCGGGTCATCGACACCGGTATGGGTTTCGAGCGTCTGGTGCGCACCCTGCAAGGTAAGCATTCCAACTACGACACCGATGTCTTCCAACCTATGCTGCACAAGATTGGCGAGATATGCGGCTGCGAATATGGCAAGGAAGAGAAGACCGATATCGCTATGCGCGTCATTGCTGACCATATACGTACTATCGCTTTTGCCATTGCCGACGGACAGTTGCCAAGCAACGAGAAGGCAGGATATGTCATCCGTCGTATCTTGCGCCGCGCAGTGCGTTATGGATACACCTTCCTCGGGCAACGAGAAGCGTTCATGTATAAGTTAGTGCCGCAACTCATTGCCGACATGGGCGAGGCTTATCCTGAACTCAAGAAACAGGAGCAACAGATTATTCCGGTCATCAAGAGCGAGGAAGAGGCTTTCCTGCGTACCCTCGAGAAGGGTATCTCGTTGCTTGATAAACTGATGAAAGAAGCCAAAGGCAAAGAGATTTCGGGCGTGGATGTCTTCACACTGAAAGATACTTACGGTTTCCCACTCGACTTGACGGAACTCATCCTGCGCGAGAACGGTTTCACCACCAACGAAGAGGAATACCAGAAGGCCTTGGAGCATCAGAAAGAGATGGGGCGTAGTGCCAACAAACAGGACCTCGGCGACTGGGTTGTTCTGCGTGAAGGCGACGAAGAGTTTGTCGGTTACGACTACTTAGAGGTCGAGACAGAGGTGCTCCGTTACCGCAAAGTGAGCCAGAAAGGCAAGGAGTTCTATCAGATAGTATTGTCTAAGACACCTTTCTATGCCGAGATGGGTGGCGAAGTAGGCGACACGGGTATGCTCGGAACGGCTCGTATCATCGACACCAAGCGCGAGAACAACCTCGCCGTACATATCTGCACCGAGTTGCCCGATACCATAGAAGGGAAACTGATTGCCAAAGTCGATGCCGACCGTCGTCAAGCTATCGCTTGCAACCACTCGTGTACCCACATCCTGCACTATGCACTGCGACAAGTACTTGGAGAACATGTCGAGCAGAAAGGTAGTCTTGTTACACCTGACTCACTTCGTTTCGACTTCTCTCACTATCAGAAAGTTACGCCCGAAGAGATACGCAAAGTGGAACAATTGGCTAACCAACTCATCCGTATGGATTACCCATTGGAAGAGAGCCGCCATACGCCTATCGCCAAAGCCAAAGCAATGGGTGCCATGGCGTTGTTCGGCGAGAAATATGGCGACGATGTGCGCGTCATCAAATATGGTCCTTCCATCGAGTTATGCGGTGGCTGCCACGTCTCTTCCACAGGTCGTATCGGCGCTGTGCGCATACTCATGGAGACAAGTGTGGCGGCGGGCGTTCGCCGTATCGAAGCCGTCACTGCTGCCAAGGTCGATGAACTCTATTTTGCACAACAAGACATGCTCACCAACCTCCGTGGTCTGCTCAACAACGCACCCGACATCGCAGTGGCTGTCCAAAAAGCCATCGGCGAGAACATGGGTCTCAAGAAACAAATCGAGACCTTCATGACGGAGAAGTTAGAGCAATACCGTGACCGACTCATCAACCTCGCCGAAAACTACAACGGCATCAAGTTGGTGCGCCTCGAAGGCGATGTACAGCCCGACATGATTCGTGGCGTACTGCCTCTGCTGCGCGGCAAGTTCACCGATGTACCGTTCGCCGTAGTGGGTGCAACCACTTGGGAGAACAAACCGATGATTTCCGTCTTCCTCTCGCAACCTCTCGTCGACGCAGGCAAGAACGCGGGTCAGATGATTAAGTCGGCTGCAAAACATATCCAAGGTGGTGGCGGCGGACAAGCTTGGATGGCTACCGCTGGTGGTCGTGATGCACAAGGACTCAAAGCAGCAATGGAAGAATTACTAAGCAACTTGTAATTTGAAGACACTCACAGGGCGACTGCCCGAGAAATACAGATCTGCTGCCCGTTTCGTATGCGTTGGTGCATTCGGAACGGCGCTGCAGTATGGTATCTACTATCTGTTGCTCGATATCTTTGAACACACCTGTCCCGAACTCGCTATCAAGGTCACACTCGCTTTCACCATCGGCTTCTGCGTGGAGATGATTAGCAACTATATCCTAACAAGTTTCTACACCTTCCGCACCAAACCCTGTCTGAAAAACGCAGGCGGATTTCTTCTCGGACGAGGCGTTAACTATGTTTTACAAATAGCGTTCCTGCACTTGCTGATTTGGGCAACCATCTCCGAAGAACTGTCGGGAATCCTCGCTATCATGCTCGCAGGTGTCGTTAACTACTTCGTCTTAGTGCCCTTCTACCGCAAAAAGAAAACGCATGAAAATATATAAAGCCAATATCCTTCATACCCCTACGCCACAAGCCTTCGAGATAATCCCCAACGGCTATGTGATGGTAAGCAATGGCTATGTCCTTGCGGTGAGTCCGACCTTGCCGATGATGCCTTCTGACGCAGAAATAATCGACTTCGGCGATGCGTTGCTCATTCCTGCTATGAACGATATGCATGTCCATGCACCGCAATATCGCAACATGGGCATCGCCATGGATATGGAACTACTGCCGTGGCTTAATAACTACACCTTCCCCGAGGAAGCACGGTTCCAAGACTGCCACTATGCGCAAACGGTCTATCGTCAGTTTGTGCACGACCTTTGGGCAAATGGTACAATGCGCTCTTCCGTCTTTGCCACTTGTCATCTTGCGCCGACGAAGATTTTGGCAGATATATTCCATTCTGCAGGTATGGGCGCCTACATAGGTCTTGTAGGTATGGACCGCAACTGCCCAGATAATCTGCATAATACCGCCGAAGAAGCGGAACGAGATACTATCCTGTTGAACGCATACACCGCTTCGATGCCGCTCGTTCAGGCCATCGTTACGCCTCGTTTCATTCCGTCATGCACGTCCGACATGCTTCGTCGGCTTGGACAATTAGCACAAGACCTGCAACTGCCCATTCAGTCCCATCTCAGCGAGAACCGCTCCGAGATTGCGTGGGTACACGAGTTGGAACCCGAAAGCACCTGTTACGGCGATGCTTACAACCGCTACGGTCTCTTCGGACAAACACCAACCCTCATGGCACATTGTTGTTACACCGACGGCGAGGAGCTGCGACTGATGCGAGAAAACGATGTCATCGCAGTGCATTGTCCTACATCCAACTGCAATCTCGGTTCAGGCGTTGCACCCGCGCGCACATTCTTGCAGAACGGCATCACAGTCGTCCTCGGTAGCGATGTAGCCGCAGGGCATACCCTCAGTATGTTCCGTGTGATGCAATATGCACTGCAGATGAGCAAGTTACAGTATGCTCGTTCCGAAGGTGCGCTACCGTTCCTCACCCTCTCCGAAGTGTTCTACATGGCAACCAAAGCCGCAGGCTCTTTCCTCGGAAATGTTGGTTCATTCGAACTCGGCAACGTCTTCGACGCACTCGTCATCGACGATAGCGACATCAACCACGCAAACTACACCTTGCAGCAACGCTTAGAACGCTACATCTACCTCGGCAACGAGCGACAAATAACACATCGTTTCTGCAACGGTATTGAATTAAAAGAACCCATACTATAAAGTACTATGAATAATTGCCTAAACATCATCCTTCATCGTCGCAGCGTCCGACGCTATCAGGACAAGCCCATCGAGCAAGAGAAGCTTGAACAAATACTGCAAGCCGCATTGGCTTCCCCAAGCAGCAAACACCTCAACCCGTGGGAGTTTGTCGTCGTCACCGACCGTTCCATCCTCTCGCAGATGGCCTCATGCCGCACCTACGGCAGTCAGATGCTCAAAGAAGCGGCCGCAGGAATAGTAATCTGCATCGATGCTTCCAAAACAGATACTTGGCAATGCGATGGCGCTATCGCTGCGGAAAACATGCTGCTCACCGCATCCGACCTATCTCTCGGCGCTTGTTGGGTACAAGTGTACAACCGTGATGGCGCAGAGGATTTGGTGCGGCAACTATGTCACATCCCGCAGAACCTCAATGTGTTATGCATCGTCTCACTTGGTTATCCCAACGAGGACAAGAAACCTATCAATCCTGAACATTTACAATACGACAAGATACATTATGGACAATACGAATAAAAAAGAGGCTCAAAAGCCCATCATCGCCATCTCAGCAGGCGACCCCAACGGAGTAAGTTATGAAGTGATACTCAAATCACTCGCACACCCTCATATCCTCGAGATATGCGTTCCCATCATCTATGGCAATATGCAAGCGCTCAAAAAACATTTGCAACTGCTTGATAAAGAGATGGCTACCATGCCTTTCCGTGTCATCGAGAATGCCGACAAACCCGACCCCAACAAAATCAATGTCATCAATTGCTACGACGATTCGCTGCCCATCGAGATTGGCAAATCAACTCCCGACGCAGGTCGTGCCTCCTATCTGTCGCTCGTTCGCGCCTGCGAGGACTTGAATGCACATCGCTCCGATGCTCTCGTCACCGCACCTATTAATAAGGAGAATATCCAATCCGAGAACTTCCACTATTCGGGTCACACGGAATACCTCACGCAACTGTTCTCAGCCGATGGCAAGTCACTCATGATGATGGTCAACGAGAAGATGCGCGTGGCACTCGTAAGTAACCATGTCGCTATCAGCCAAGTACCTGCCGCCATCACCGAAGAGAATATCTTGCAAAAAATATCATTACTCAACAAGACCCTACAAGACGATTTTCGAATTCGTCGCCCTCGCATCGCCGTCCTTGCACTGAACCCACACGCAGGCGACGGAGGTCTACTCGGTAACGAGGAACAAACCATCATCGCACCTGCAATCCAAAAAGCAAAAGAACAAAACATCTTCGCCTATGGTCCCTACCCGTCCGACGGTTTCTTCGGCGCAGGCGACTATACCCACTTCGATGCCGTCCTAAGTATGTACCACGACCAAGGACTCACAGCCTTCAAAACACTTGATATGCAAGGAGTTAACTTTACAGCAGGACTCAATATCATTCGCACCTCACCCGACCATGGCACCGCCTATGCTATCGCAGGCAAGAACGAAGCCGACCCAACAAGCTTCCGCAATGCACTCTATATGGCTATCGACCTCGTCGCTATCCGTGCCGAAAATAAAGAACTGCACGCCAACGTGATGCAAACAGAACAAGAGGAACAAGCATGAAAAAATACGGTATCATCGCAGCAGTAGCCGTTTGCCTACTTGCATGCAACAGTAAGTCTGTCACCACCACTCGCCCAAGCGCAACTGGCAGTATCTACGAGATGCTCATCGTCATGGATAATGCCTATTGGGAAGGACACGAAGGCGACACCGTAAGACGCTGTATGGGCGCAGACATGCCTTGTCTACCTCAGATGGAAGAGTACTTCACGCTCTCACAAGTCTCAACCAAAGTGTTCGATAACCTACTCAAACCCACACGAAACATACTCTTTGTCGACATCGACCCCAACCGATATACCCACAATAAAGTGGTCTATTCCACCGATGTGTACTCCCACCCACAAGCCGTATGCCGAATCCAAAGTCCTTCTAAAAAAGAGTTCATGAACTGCTTCGGCGAGTATGGCGAACAGATACGCACGTGGTTCGTTCGACAAGAATTAGAACGACAAGGCACCTTCTATAAATCCTCACAAAACACCGAAGCCGAAGCCGCTATCAAGAAAGAGTTCGGATGCGAAATACTCGTACCTATTGAGTATCAATTAGTTATCGACACCACCGACTTCGTATGGGCAGTGTCCGACAAAGGCAGCATGCGGCGAGACTTGATCATCTATTCCTATCCTTACACCGACCCAAACACCTTCACCTACGATTATCTGCTCCACAAACGCGATAGCCTCGTCGGCGCACGCATCAAAGGCGGCATCGCAGGTTCATATATGGGCACGGAATACAAGCAAATCCCACCCATCATGACACCCATCACGATGCAAAACACCTATTGCGCAGAGATTCGTGGGCTGTGGAAGATGTTCGACGGTGCAGCCATGGGCGGACCTTTCGTGCAACATACACGAGTAGACGAAGCACACCAACGCATCATCACCGCCGAAGTCTATATCTTCGCACCAGGGCAAAAGAAACGTAATGCCCTCCGCCAATCCGAAGCCATACTCTATACACTCAAAATACCCAACTCCAAAAACGAATAATTTGATCAGCATACACCATTAAAAATAAATTTGTATAATTACAAGTTTATCCAAACCTATAATCAACTATAATCAACTAGAACATCTAGGACTTCTAGACTATCTAGTTATTCTAGAACTTCTAGAATTTCAATCACTTACAGTAGAGACGGTATTTTATACCGTCTCTCTTTTTTCTAGTACATCTAGATCGTCTAGAACATCTAGATCGTCTATTTTCTTCTATTTCTTCTAAAAAAAAGCGCCTCTCAATCCCTTACAAAAAAAATTTGACATGAAAAAAATGATCAAATCAAGCGATTGATCAAAAAAAGCACTTAACCAATTCAATGATTACGATGCCAACACGACCATGTGTCGCTATGGTCACAATACCAGAACAACCTCGTTTTCAGCACATTATCGCACAATAATAATAAATTAACCACATCCCATCACCTCATCCTTCCAGATGTTGATCACTTTTATTTGATCAGCACCACCCGTGATCACTTTTATTTAATCAACACCCCCATGATCACTTTTAAGCCATTATCACACTATAATTATTTTAATGACATTTTTTAGACTTCTTTTTTTTTTAGTTTTTTTGACAGAAAAATCTTTTAGCACACCGTGCGGTCTTGTGTACGTTCATGACAATTGTTGTCGGCTCGTTTTTAATGGTCCTTTAATGAGCTTTAATGGAGAATATTTTTTAGATTTTTTGACCACGTATATTTCGACATCTCGGTCATTCGCGCAGAATATTTGACCAATATTTGGCAATATTTGTTTTATCAAGGAAAACTTGACCTTTTCAAAAATAATTGTATATTTATTTTGTAACGGATAGACAAAAAATATTACTTACGATATATTTATAAATAAAATAAATTTTATGGCTAAAGTACTAAACATT
>CAYNMA010000094.1:0-7492 GCA_964398075.1 uncultured Bacteroides sp.
GAGAGACGGTATAGAATACCGTCTCTACGGTGAATTACCCGCGGGCGAGGCGCCCGCGTCCCCAATGGCGTTATTTGCGTTTGGTTGTTTTCGTGGTTTTGGTTGTTTTTTCGTTGTTTTCGTTGTTGTTATTGTTGTTGTTCGTAGTTGTCGATGGCGGTGGACATTAGTTGTCGGCCGAGTTCGATGATTTCCTCTGTTTGGTCGAAGGCGAAGGTAGGGAACTGGTTCATAGGCATCTCGGCGAGTATGTCGGGATGTATGAGTTGGGTCATCATGACGGTGTTGTTCTGTATCATCATATCCGTCATGCGGTTGACGAGGGATATGTAATTGATAGAGTCGGCTACTTCGTCGGCAATGTTCTCCTCTTTCTGTCCGTTGTCGAAACGCTCCAGCAGTTTGTTGAAGGCAGGTAGTTTATCTAACTTATCTAACAGTGTTTTGTTCTCGAGTAATTTCTGTACACGGTTGTTGCGTTTGTTTTTGTTCTCTGGCACGATAGAGTCGGGTGCGCTGATGTTCATGGCTACCAGAATATCGCCTTCGGTACGACGTACTCGGTTGAGGGGTAGGGCATTGAGAACGCCACCATCGATGAGCAGCATATCATCTTTTTTCACAGGTCGGAAGAACATAGGGATACTGACGGATGCTCGTACGGCTTGGAACAGGCTTCCGCTCTCCATGACGACCTCTCGGTTGTGTATGACATCGCTTGCGACGAGGGAGACGGGGATAGGTAGGTCCTCGATGAGGCAGTCGTCGACAATCTCCTTGAAGGAGTCGATTATCTTGTCGCCTTTGACTAAGTAACTCGTGCTGAGGGAGAAGTCGCCTAAGGACATGATTTTCTGTTTGTCTAAGGACATGAACCACTGTTTGGCTTCTTTCAGTTTGCCAGTTGCGTACAGTCCAGCGACTAATGCGCCAGCGGATGTGCCGGCAATGGAGGTGATATGATACCCTCTGCGTTCGAGTTCCTCGATGGCTCCAATATGCGCCATGCCACGCGCGCCACCGCTTGCCAATACTAATGCTACATTCTTGTTCATATTCACTATTCTTTATTTTCTATTTTCTATTCTTTATTCCAAATCTCCCATGCTGCTGCTGCTTGTCCGTGGAGCATCTGCAAGCCGTTGGCAGTCAGGCAACCGTGTTCTCGTCCTTGCTGCAAGAAGAGGGTCTCACGAGGGTTGTAGATGACATCGTATAAGAGGTGCTTGTCGGTCAGTTCGTTGTAAGGTATGGGAGGATATTTGTCCTGCAAGGGTGCCATGCCTAAGGGTGTACAGTTGATTATCAACTTGTTATGTTGGATTGTTTCTTTTGTAATCTCGTTGTATGCGATGCAGGCATGTCCGATGGCTGCTTGGTCAGGTTGTCGTGAGACGAAGGTGACGGCGATGCCCAACTGTTGGAGGGCGTACGATACGGCTTTGGCTGCTCCGCCAGTACCTAATATCAGTGCGGCGGTGTGGTGGGGCTGTAGGAGTGGGGTGATAGATGTGCGGAAGCCGATGGTGTCGGTGTTATAACCAATGCGTTGTCCGTTGTTAAAACGAATGACATTGACAGCACCGATGGCTTCAGCGCCTGCGTCTAAGCCGTCGAGATAGGTGAGGATGGTCTGCTTGTGTGGGTAGGTCACATTGAGTCCGGATAGGTTGTGCGCACGGCATAGGGCTGGAAAGGCGTTTAGGTCGGGCATGGGGTATAACTCGTAATGCGCAGGAATACCTTCTCGGCAGAACTTCTCGTTGAAGTATTGCGCCGAAAAAGAGTGCCCGAGCGGGTAGCCGATTAGTCCGAATAACCTTATTTCACCGCTTTTCATACTCTTCGCACGTTATTTTCACTTCTGCCACTTCTGTGGCGTTGTTTGGTATCTTGTATCGTTCGTCGATGCGGTAGCCGATGACCCATGCAATATCGTTGTTCACACAGAGCACTTGGACGGACTCTTTCTCGGTGAGTGTCAGTTTGAGGTCTGTTAGGAAGTCGGATATTTTCTTTCGTCCGTGTAGGCCTAATGGGTAGAAGAAGTCGCCTGCTTGCCATGGGCGAATCGTGATGGGACAGTTGATGATATCTGTGGTTAACCAACAGCGGTGTTCGTCGGCTTTGGGGAACGGGTCGGAGGAGAGGCGTTGGTGGCGTTCTACCGTATAATGCAAAGGGACGGTGGCTTGTGTTTCGAGGGGGGTGATGATGAGGTCGTCACGGTCTTTCAGGGCCATGTAACGGTCGGTGTAGAATCGTTTGCCGGAGTCTTTGGTTAGGGATAAATATATCGCTTTGGTCTCGGAGAATCCGTAGGGGCGTAGGAGTTCGAATAGGACGGTCTCGGCGGAGGGGTATTGTAGGAGCGTGGGGATATGTATCTTTGTTTGCTTGCCTTGATGGTGCACAACCTTCTCGCTGATAGCGGCAATGGTAAGGTCGATGAGTGCGATGTAGCCTTGCAAGTGTTCGCACATATTGGCAAAGTGGGTTATCTCGGCATCGGAGTAGTCACTGAGTTGTTGGCGGATAGCGTTGCGCAAGAAATGGGTGTCGGCATTGGTGCTGTCCTCTACAAAACTGAGGTGTTGCAGGGTGAGATAGTCCAGAATATCTTTCCGTTGCACGCAAAGGAGTGGGCGCACGATGTATCCGTTTCGGGGTTGCATGGCGGCTAAACCCCGTATGCCGGTGCCACGGCGGATATTGAGCAGGACGGTCTCGGCTTGGTCGTTCTGGTGGTGCGCCACGGCGATGGCTTGGCAGGAGTACTCTTGTCGGCATTGCTCGAACCACTCGTAGCGTAGGTCTCGTGCTGCCATCTCGATGGATATGCCTCTCTCTTTGGCTATGGCGGTTGTCTGGAAATGGGTTACATAGAGGGGTATGGACTTCTGCGCGCATAGAGAACGCACGAACTGCTCGTCTCGGTCGGACTCAGCACCACGCAGGTGGAAGTTACAATGGACAGCAATACAATGGTAGCCTAACTCGAGCAGCACAGTGAGTAGTGCTACGGAGTCGGCACCCCCGCTGACGCCTACTAAGACGGGGTCTTGGTGGCAGAGCAGATGGTGTTGTTCAATATATTGCTGGACACGTTTTATCACCGTTTTATTACTCTTTCTTTATCACTCTTTTAGGCTGTTGATGTCGACCAGATGGTGTACGATGGCGTAGATGGTGAGTCCTGCTGGAGAGTGTATCTGCAGTTTGCGTGCGATGTTCTTTCGGTGTGTGATGACGGTGTGAACGGAGATGCAGAGTGCGTCGGCAATCTCTTTGTTGCTCAGTCCGTCTACCAGTTTGATGAGTACATCTTTCTCCCGGTCGGAGAGTTCCTCTTTGCCGTCTTCGCCTTTGGCGGCGTGCGTGGAGAGATGCTGCTTGGTGAGCAGCCGTGCGCAGGGGACGAGTAGGTTGTCCTCGATGGCGCAGTGGGTTGTTATCTCTTTCTCTATCAGGAAGATGTCGTATAGGGCGGAGTTGAGTAGGTTGTTCGCCGTGTCGGAGGGGTAGTACTTCACTATTAGGTTTTTCAACTCGGTCAGTTTGGAGGCGATGTTGTTCTCGTTCTCGGCGCTGTGCTGCTTGACGGTGACATCTAAGTCGTATTCCGGTTTTTGGTTTTGCAGGAGCGACTGGATGTAAGGGAAGACATATTGGTTTTCGTAGACCATGTGTTTCTGTATCTCCTTTATATAGTCGTCGAAGCACTGAATGATAAGCAGTGGGATACGGGAGGGGTTGGTGGCGGTGTTGACGGCTTCGATGAGTTTGCGTCGTAGGGTGGGGAGCGCAAAGTCGAGGAAATAGGTGTGTGCTGCTTGTAGGTAGTGCACTAAGGTCTCTGCCGAAAGGAATTCAGGTGCAGTGATGGTCTTGTCGGTTGTATAATTGACGACAGCGAGGAAGGTGTCGATGTCAACTTGGTGCTCACGGCATACCTCCTCGATGGTCTTTTCGGCGACGCCCATTGGTAACCCAAAACGGGCTATGATAGAGAGTGTCTGGGGTTCGGCACACATCAGTTCGGACATCTTGTCGGTTGGCTTGTACATAATTACTTACGGATATATTCTATAAAACGATAGGGGTATGGGTTTTTGTCGTCGGGTTCGTGTTGTTCCTCTGCAACAGGTTGCCAGATGTTGGGTTCTATTGCAGGGAAGAAGGTGTCGGCATCATCGAAGGTGTGACCGATGTGGGTGATGTATAACTTGTCGGCGATGGGCATGAACTGTCGGTAGACCATGCCACCACCAATGATAAAGTTCTCGGCATCGGGGTCGGCGAGTCGCACGGCATCATCGATGGAGTATGCCATGCAGGCACCTTCTATCTGTTCGCCTGTGATGTCGGATATGACGATGTTACGCCTGTTGGGCAATGGGTGGCGGGGCAGTGAGAAATAGGTTCGTTTGCCCATTATCACGGTGTTGCCGGAGGTTATCTCTTTGAAGTGCTTGAGGTCGTTGGGCAGATGACAAAGGAGTCCGCCTTGTCGGCCGATGGCATTGTTTTGGTCTATTGCTACTATAATTGAAATCATTGTTTTGTATGTTTTATACGGCAACTTATACTGCTACGACACCAGCGATATGTGGGTGTGGGTCGTATCCTTCGAGTGTAAAGTCTTCGTATTGGAATCCGAAAATATCGTGTACATCGGGGTTGATGAGCATGTGTGGCAGGGGTCGTGGTTCACGGGTGATTTGCAGTCGGACTTGGTCTAAGTGGTTGAGGTAGATGTGCGCATCGCCTAAGGTATGCACGAACTCGCCAGCCTGTAAGCCAGTGACTTGCGCCATCATCTGGAGGAGTAGGGCGTAGGATGCTATATTAAAAGGTACGCCTAAGAACACATCGGCAGAGCGTTGGTAGAGTTGCATGGACAGTTTGTTGTTAGCCACATAGAACTGGAAGAGTGTGTGGCACGGGGGGAGTGCCATCTGATCGACTTCTGCCACGTTCCATGCGCTGACAATCATTCGCCGGCTGTCAGGGTGGGTCTTTATTTGATTTACGACATTGGTTATCTGGTCGATAGTGCCTCCGTTATAGTCGGGCCAACTGCGCCATTGGTGGCCGTAGACAGGTCCTAACTCGCCATTGGCATCCGCCCATTCGTTCCAGATGCGCACGCCGTGCTCTTGTAGGTAGTGGACATTGGTGTCGCCTTGCAGGAACCAGAGTAGTTCGTAGATGATGGACTTGAGGTGCAGTTTCTTTGTGGTGAGGAGTGGGAAGCCGTCTTGCATGTTGAAGCGCATCTGGTATCCGAAGACGGAGATGGTGCCGGTGCCTGTGCGGTCGGTTTTCTGTACGCCGTCTTGCAGGATGTGCTTACATAATTCTATGTATTGTTTCATTTTAGTACAGTTTATATGTCGTTTTCAGTACCTTAAACTCGGTTCGTCGGTTTATTTGGTTGCATATTTCTTGTTGTTCGGGTGTTAGTGCGTCGATGAACTCCTCGTTCAGTTCTTGCCCAACGGGAATGAAGGCGTGCTGCTTATGTATCGCCTTGTCTGCTACAACGGGTTTGTCTTTGCCATAGCCGACGGGTGTAAGTCGCTCTGCCTCAATGCCGTGTGCGATGAGGTAGTTCACGACGGACTGTGCACGCTTTTCGCTCAGCACCTTATTACTCTTGGCATCGCCAACTTTATCGGTGTGTGCGGAGAGTTCGATGGTGATGTTGGGGTTGTCTTGCAGCAGTTTGACCAGCGCCTGTAGTCCTGCCTCGGACTGGGGCGTGAGGTCCCATTTGGCGAACTCGTAGAAGATGTTGTTCATCGTGACGGGTTTTGAGATGGGCGAGAGGGTGAAGTCTTGTGTGTAGGTCTTGCTGTCTTTGAGGTCGAGCGTGTTGAGTTGCTGCTTTTGGTTGAGGTATCCTCTTGCGGTTGCAAGCATCACATAATGAGCATCTTTCTTTAACTTCAGTCGGTAGGTGCCGTCACGGCGGACTTGTAGGCGAGTGTTGGTGCCATCGTCGCCGACAAGTCGTAGGTAGGCGTCGGTGAGGTGTTCGCCGTTGTTGTCGGTCACGCTGCCTTCGACGGAGAAGACCATCTCGGGCAGTACGAAACGGTAGATCTGGTCGTAGCCTTTCTTTTGCCCACGGTTGGACGAGAAGAAGCCGTTTTCGGAGTCGCCTTCAAAGGTGATGCCGAAGTCGTCGCCGGCGGAGTTGAAAGGTGCTCCGAGGTTGAAGAGGAGGTATGTGGAGTCTTGTTTGACGGCTTTGAAGAGGTCGAGTCCGCCGTATCCAGGGTGTCCGTTGGATGCGAAATAGAGAGAGCCGTCGTGTCGAATCGTTGGGAAGAGTTCGTCGCCGGCGGTGTTGATGGTCTCGCCGAGGTTGGTTGCGCCGACCCATTCACCGTTTTCCAGTTCGGCGAAATAGATGTCCTTGCCGCCGTAGCCGTTGGGTGCATCGGAGACGAAATAGAGGGTATCGCCTGAAGCAGAGAGGCTTGGGTGTCCGCAGGTGATGGTGCTGTCGGCGAAGAGTTTGACTTCTTGTGGTTCGCTCCAAGTACCGCTTGCACGGTCGGATTTGTATATCTTGGCGCCTTGGTCTTTGCCTTTGATGGGCTTGGAGTAGGAGAAGTACATGGTCTTGCCGTCGGATGTGAAGCAGCAGACGCCGATGTCGGCACTCTCTTTGCCGCCAGCCGCCATGCCGATGCCGGTGTCCTCGCTTTCGGAGGAGGTCGATTCGGTGGTCTCTGTGGAGGCGGTTTCAGACAGTCCTTCCACTTTCTCGGGCTCCTCCCATTGTCCGGCAGCGTTTTTGCGTGTGGAGTAGAGCATGTTGACGGGAACGCCGGTTATGGAACTGGTCTGCATCGTTTTCTTGTTGCCTTCGGTTCGGTTGCTTGTGAACATGAGTGCGTCGGTTTCGTCTCCGATGAAAACGGGTGCGAATGTGCTTGCGCGCTTTGTGTTAAAGTCGTTCGCAAGGCTTATGCGGTATCGACTGGATTGTTTTTTCCACTCTGCCATCTGCTGACAGGCGTAGAGTCCGCTGCGTGCGACATAGTCGTTTGGGTGTGCCTGGAGGTAGACCATGTACTGCTTTTGGGCGTCGAGGTATTTTCCCTGATAGTGAAGCACTTGGGCATAGTGGAGGTACATTATCGAGTCGGGATAATGGTTGCGCACGGCATTCTGGTAAGCGTTGGCGGCACGGGGGTTGTTGATGTAGCGGTAGCACTCGGCCTGCCGGAAAGCGATGTAGCCTCGCAGGCGTTTGTCCTTGGCTTTCACCTGTTTATAGGTGGAGCGGTATATGTCGCCAGCGGCGTAGTATTCGCCGATGTCGTAGCGCTTGTCGGCTTTCTTGAGCCTTGCCTTGACGCCGCATGAGGTGCAGAGGGCAGCGAGGAGGAATAGTAATATGTATGTTGTTCTGTGTTGCAAGGTCTTATTTATAGTTTTGAACGGACGCCTGCGGTGGTATTGTTTTGAACGGACG
>CAYNMA010000094.1:7592-9708 GCA_964398075.1 uncultured Bacteroides sp.
TCATTTATTATTCGAGTTCGTGGATGATGAGTCCGGATCGGAGTTTTGGTTCGAACCATGTTGTTTTTGGCGGCATGATGTTTCCGCTGTCGGCAATGGTGATGAGTTGCTGCATGGAGACGGGGTAGAGTGCTAACGCCATGCGCATCTCGCCGGAATCGACACGGTGTTGCAGTTCGCCTAAACCTCGTATGCCGCCGACGAAATCGATGCGTTTGTCGGTTCGTAAGTCCTTGATACCCAGAATCTCGTCTAATATGTAATGCGATGAAATACTGACATCTAAGACGCCGATGGGGTCGGTTTCGTTGTAGGTGTCAGGGTGTGCGGTGAGGGAGTACCAGTTACCGCTCAGATAGAGACCGAAGTTGTGCAAACGGTTGGGTTTGTAGATGTCTTTGCCCATCTTTTCGACATCGAAATGCTCTTTTAGTCGTGCAAGGAACTCGTTGTCGGACAGTCCGTTGAGGTCGCGCACGAGACGGTTGTAGTCGATGATATTCAGTTGGTTATCTGGGAAGCAGACCGCCAGGAAATAGTTGTATTCCTCGTTGCCGGTGTGGTTGGGGTTTTGCCTCCTTTTCTCGTCGCCCACGAGAGCGGCGGCAGCGCTACGGTGGTGACCATCAGCGATATACATGCTCGGTATCTGCGCGAAGATGTCGGTGATGCGCTGTATGAGGTCGCTGTCGCTGATGACCCAGAAGCGGTGTGTGGTGCCGTCGTTGTCAGCCGTGAAATCGTACTCGGGCGTGGCGGCGGTCACCTGCTTGACGATGTTGTCGAGGTCGTCACGGTGGGGGTAGGTGAAGAAGACGGGCTCGATGTTGGCGTTGTTGATGCGTACGTGCTTCATGCGGTCCTCCTCTTTGTCCTTGCGTGTGAGTTCATGTTTTTTGATGACACCTTTCATATAGTCGTCGACGGAGGCGGCCACGACGAGCCCGTACTGGGTGCGACCGTTCATCGTCTGTGCGTAGATATAATAGTGGTTATCAGCGTCTTGCACGAGCCAGCGGTTGGCTTTGAACTTGTCGTAGTTCTCTTTTGCCTTGGCGTAGACGCGTGGGTCGTGCTCGTCGGTGCCGACTTCGAAGTCGATCTCTGGTTTGATGATGTGGTAGAGTGACATCTCGTTGCCTTCGGCTTCGCTGCGCGCTTCGTCGGAGTTGAGGACGTCGTAGGGGCGCGAGGAGAGCTGCTTGGCGATGGATTGCGGCGGGCGGATACCTCGGAAAGGTTTAATGTGGGCCATGATATTTGGGTTTAAATTGTTTTGTTGTTTTTTGTTTTGGGTTTGAGTTGCGCTTTTTATTTTTGGTTTGCGGCCTTGCCCATTGCACAAGTTCCGTTAAAGATTGCGTTTGGTTCGACAATAAGCGTTTGCGTTTTGACTTCACCGTGCATGTTGGAAGTGGCGCGGAGAGCGAGTGTTTGCGCGACTTCGATCTTGCCGTCGATGGTTCCGAAGACCTCTGCGTTTTGGCAGATGATGGTTCCTTTGAGTCGTCCTTTCTCTCCGATGACGACCTTTCCGGAGCATTGGAGGTCGCCTTCGACCGTGCCGTCGATGCGGATGTCGCTGTCAGCGACGATGGTTCCAGTGATCTTACTGCCCGCTGTGAGGGCGTTGTAGAGCGAACCCGATGTGTTTTGTGTTGTACTAGCCATAGTGAATGTGTTTAATCTTTATCAAACTTTATCAAACTGCAAAGATAGGCGTTTTTTTTGGTTCGTGCAAATGGGGAGTGGGAAGTTTCTGGGTAACCGCATCAAAACGCTATAAACGAACGACTTAAACGGACGCCTACGGCGTATTGTCATGGATTGGTCATCAAAAGACGATAGACTGCACTGCGTGCTAAAAAACACAAGATCGCTGCGTTGTCAGACTTTTTAACGAATGGCAGTGCCGTATTGTCATGGATTGGTCATAAAAAGCGCTACGGTTTGCAGAATTGTATTATTGCCATAAAACCGCGGGCGAGACGCCCGCACAAAGCAGGCTTTGCGGGAACCCCGTAAGCGCCCGCGTCCCCAACGGATAGTCAATCAGGTCTTGCGACCCGAACGACACGAGGGCGCTTTGATTTGACAATTTGACAATTGACAAATG
>CAYNMA010000095.1:0-9650 GCA_964398075.1 uncultured Bacteroides sp.
TTTAAAAACTTATCTAGTGATAGGAAAGCTTACTATGGGAAAAAATGGGATGAATGGGAAGAGTTCTTTTTTTGTAATCGTCCTAATAAAAAATATGAGGATGCGTTAACTCTTGTCGATAGAGGCATAAATAACTTCATACGCGTTGTTACAGAATTAGAAACTTGTGGTGAGCATAATGAGCTAAAGTATAATCCCCTCGTAACACTTGAGAAAATAGAACAATGGTTTGAATCATTGAAACGATTACACCATTTTCAAATCGAAAAAATCAATACAGAAATACAGCGCTTGTTTAAAACAGAAGAGGATGCTAATTTTATGGTCCTAAAATCTTTATTGACATTGGCGTACCTCATGTCCGAAGATCTTAGTGAGTATGAGCGTATAAGGCAGACTATGCGTAATTGTGTTGTTAGAAAAGGTGTAGTAAAACATATTGCTCTATTGAAATTCTTGAAAGCTTACCGTGATACCTCATTGGGGAATAAGGAAGTTCATGGATTTTATGATTTTTCTCTTGACGACGACACTCCAACTGGGGGCGTTTTTGACGAGAATGACATTAGAAAAATACAAATTCTGAGAGACCATAAATCAAATGAATTGGAGAAATTGTTTTGGGAAGAAGAACACCATTGTATTTGGAAGGGTGATATTTCTCCTCTAATAGATTGGTCTATTGAAAAT
This sequence comes from uncultured Bacteroides sp., assembly GCA_964398075.1. Classification (GTDB taxonomy): domain Bacteria; phylum Bacteroidota; class Bacteroidia; order Bacteroidales; family Paludibacteraceae; genus Colicola. The sequence continues at coordinate 691 of CAYNMA010000095.1, forward strand.
GGTGAATTTAGAGAGTCAATATTTAGACAATATAAGAATCTTTTTGACTTATATTTCCCTTCAATGCAGACTGCGCTTGAAAATGACGAAAAATTAGATTTGGCGCGAAGAGCATTGCTAGCATTCAAATTCCCTAATTATCCACGCAAGTTTTCAGGATATACTAACTATAGTTTTGCATATACACCGGCCGATTGGAAGAACCTTATTATGGCAAATGTCAAGGAAATGAAAGAATTCTTTGATAAATTATTAAGTTTAGGTGATGGCGCTCTACAGAAAATAATCGATGATACCCATTTGGGTGGGAATTATGTCGATTTCATAAAAGATGAAAGATTGCTGAAATACTGCGAAAGAAAAAATATCCAATGGTTTAAAGGTGTAATTTATTTAATGAGTAAAACATACTGGTCTGCTGAACACGCCAATATTCATGCGTATCAATTTTATTTGTCGCTAAAAGATATACCTAGTTGGACTAAAAAATTCATAGGTAGAGATGATCAATATGGTTATTCGCAGGTAAACCTTAAGCAAAAAAAAGAAAATGGTGTTGAAATCCGCTGCTATTGGGATGTTCAAAGCGATGATAAAATGATGATGCGAATTGTTTGTTGTCCAAACTCTGAATCTAATTCTCAGTCTTTGGATAAACTCACAGAATGTGGCTATCGATTCGAAAATGAATGCTATATTAGTGATGTGCAGCAGGAAAAAGATGTAATAGTACAAGCAACCAACTTATTGGAAGATTTATTTCAAAAGATAAAAGAGTCTGGTTTGTAAACTGTTGCTATATGGTTAATATGCAAATAGTTGAGAGCATTATTTGAACTTAATAGTATTTTCTCAAGCACCACTGCCGTAATATAGCAGTCGAAACCACTATCTTTGCAACGTGATTCGAAAAGAGTCACGCTGCAATTAGGTATAAACTTACCAATGTATAATTACTAACAAAATAACAATTATGAACCCAAACAACAATCAGCAGGCTATGGATTTTATCATGCAAAATCCTAATCTATCAACCCCTAATGCCTTTCGTCATGAGTTGGATAAGAACTACCAATTCCCCTCACTTGACCTTCTCAAAGAAATCTCGACCGAAGTGTCAAATAAGGATGTCATCTCGATGCATTCCGTCATTGCCTCTAAGCGCTTTCAAGACGAGCAGAAAATGCAACTGCCTATTGCTCTCGGACGAACCAGTGATAACGGAATATTCCTCTTTGACCTTGCCAAAACACCGCACCTCCTCATCTCAGGCACTATAGGCAAAGGCAGATCCATCGCTATCAACGCAATCATCACCTCGCTGCTCTATAAGAAACGCCCCACGGAACTCAAGTTCGTTCTCGTTGACTCCAAAATGTCCGAACTGACGCCATACAAAGCCCTGTCGGGAAACTTCCTCACCGCTATGCCCGATGTCGACAAGAATGAGATGATACTCTCCGACTGCAACAAGGTTATCAGCACTCTCAATGCTCTTGTTGCCGAAATGGAGGACCGCTACAAACTGTTCAAGGAGGCAGGCGTGCGCCATATTGAGACCTACAACGACAAGTTAGACAAGGAACAACTTGACACAGAGAAATTCGTTGCAGATAACCTGCAACATCATTTCCTACCATACATCGTCGTCATCATCAATGAGTACAGTGACTTCATCATGCAGGCAGGAAAAGGGTTTGAAACACCTATCTTGAACATCGCAAGTAAAGCGCGTGCCGTAGGAATACATCTCGTTCTTGCTACGCAACAGCCGTCTCTCAGTATAACGATTGATAAAGTTGCTTTTCCAACGCAAATTGCTTTCAAAGTGCATAACCGTGAAGAATCACTGAATATTCTCAATGCAGATGGAGCACAGCAATTAATTGGCGATGGTGATATGCTTTTCGCACAAGGTGGCGATATAACGCCTGTGCAATGCGCATGGATAGATAAGACAGAGATAAATAGTATTGTCGCACATATTAGTGAACAACTCCCAACTTTCTATCTATTACCCGAACATACGCCAAGTGAGCAAGAAATAGAACCTGTTAGTAACGATATCGATACCACTCAATTAGACCCTTTGTTCCCCGATGTCGCTCGTTATGTGGTAGAGAACCAAGACGCTTCAACCTCTCGAATACAACGCTTTTTCTGTATAGGATACAACCGAGCCGCCAGGCTAGTAGAGCAACTTGAGCACGCCGGTATCATTGGTCCAGATAGAGCACTACAGAGCCGTGAAGTCCTTATCAAAGACTTAGACACTCTCACCCAACGATTGCAAGAATCAGAAAAGTAATGGCTAATACTATGAACATACGCGAACTAAACAATCTTGACCATATCAGCGGCTTCCGAGGTGAATATGCCCAATTCATGACCCGAGAAGAGGATGGTCATTTAGAAATAGGACTTGTCAATCGACAAGGAAAAATAGTATGGAATGCCCATTCCGTATTGCCTGTTACCCATGTCTGCGGCAATGTCTTTATGGGACGACCAAAAGATAGAGAGAGTCTTCTGTTTTACGATATTGTTCAACAGAAAGAAGTTGAACGTCCCATGTTAAGACACAATTTCGATGGCGGCTATTTCTTACGGAACACAGAGGATAAATGGGCATTGTTCGTAGACGATAAGCAAGTGACAGATTATATCTATGATGGCTGCTTGGCAAGGCTTGAAAATTTTGTCCCCACGATGCCAGAAAAGAACCTCGTAGTCACTCAAGACCATAAATCATTCTACATCGACAAAACCGGTCAATGCATCTCTAAGCAATACGACTACCTCGAACCTTGTACCCGCTCTGGTTACGCTTTGGCAAAGATAGGCGGCAGAATATGGGTCATCTCTGCCGACGAGAAACCTCTCTGTGCTACTCAATGGGACGATGTCTGGTTCAAGACAGAGGAAGATAGCTGCTATGAGCGTTATTGTATCGGACTAAGATGGATTACACCGGATTGGATGCAATTAACTGAAGGCAACAAGAGGGGCATCATCGACTCACATTGCCACATTATCTTGCCTGTACAATATGACGACATCCGAGCCGTTAATGATTTCAACGCTTTCCTAATAAAAGAGAATGGCTTGTGGGGTATGATGAGCAAAGAACAGATTGTCAAAGGAACTTTCCAATGGACGCTACCATGTATCTATCAGAGCCTCAATGCGTATGACGAATACTACATCGCTCGCAAGAACGGCAAAGTCGGTGTCATCAACGAACAAGGTGAAGTGATAATTCCTTTTGAATACGACTCTTTCGCCCCAGCCCGTGACGAGAAACTCAACCTCATCTCCGTCAAGAAGGATGGCGAATGCTACTTCATCAACGCCCAACAAGAAAGAATAGACCTGTTCTAATCCCTTTCTCAGTCAAGTATGGCTCTTTGCGTTATTCGTGTATAATTACTAACTTTGCAGCGGTATAATACATAAACAGCATGATTGGCAGCATCATTGGCGACATCGTAGGCAGCATCTACGAGTTCAATAATATCAAGACAAAGGAGTTCCCACTCTTCAGCGAATACTCCGAGTATACCGACGATAGTATCTTGACTATCGCCACGGCAGATTGGCTATTACATAGTGGTGAGGTTGCCCATTATTACAGCAACTATGCAGCCAATTACCCATATCCCTTAGGAGGTTACGGTATAAGTTTTCAGAATTGGGTCATCAAATCGCAACGCATGAATGATTACCGTCCTTACAACAGTTGCGGTAATGGTTCAGCCATGCGTGTCGGTCCTGTAGGATGGGCGTTCAATACTCGCGAGGAGGTGCTCCGCTATGCTCAGATTTCTGCGGAGTGTACTCACAATCACCCCGAAGGCATCAAAGGTGCACAAGCCGTGGCACTATGCATCTTTATGGCACGACAAGGTGCAACGAAAGACTTGATAAAGAGTACGATAGAGCATGATTTTGGCTACGACCTTAGTCTATCTATCGACCAACTGCGTCTACGCTATTCATGGGACGGGTTAGATGATATGGATGGCGCCACGTGTCAAGGTAGCGTACCCGAAGCGATACGGGCATTTCTTGATGGCAACGACTTCGAGGACTCTATCCGTAATGCTATCAGTATCGGTGGCGATAGCGACACCATCGGTTGCATCACAGGCGCTATTGCCGAGGCGTTCTATGGTGTACCCAAACAGATGGCACAACATGCCTATGACCAACTGCCCGAACCTCTCCGCAACATCGTGACCGAGTTCGAAACTGAATATGGTAAGGGTTCTATCCAATAAACTAACAGAGGCAACATGACTATATTACACATATCCGACACACACGGAAAGCATCGGCGGTTGGGCACATTGCCCGAGGCAGATGTGATTGTGCATACCGGTGACTTTACTAATGCAGGTACAGATAGTGAAGCGCTTGATTTCATGGAATGGTTCTGCGATTTGCCCTATCGGCATAAGATATTCATCGCAGGCAACCATGACGATTGTTTGTTTGGTGCGAATATTGAGGGACTGCCCGATGACTGCCATTACTTGTGCGGTTCGGGTGTCGCGATTGAAGGTGTGCGCTTCTATGGCGTGCCGTTGTTTGTGGAAGATGTACTTTCGGAACACTATGCTGCCTTATTAGATGCAGTGCCAGATGATACCGATGTCTTGCTTACTCATCAACCGCCGTTTGGTATATTGGATAAGAGTGGAGAGAAGCCCTATGGCAGCCCATTCGTGTTACAAACGGTGCAACGCATCAAGCCCAAAGCACATCTCTTTGGTCATATACATGATGCGTACGGCATGACAAAGATACATGAAACGCTATTCTCTAATGCAGCCGTCGTCAACGAGAAGCACAGACTATCACATAGTCCACGTGTGATAGAAATCTAATCTTTTATTTTATAGGGTCACCACAAAAGTCTTTTCTGCCGCAGTGTGCACAGAATGTACCTTCCCATATTTTGTCATAATGTGACATGGCGCTATCGATAAGACCTGGCTCGTCGGACAAGATTCCTGCCTCAAAGTTACGCCTATTGGCAGACTTCATGCCCATACCTGCGCCTGTCATATTAGCAGAGCCAATGTATATCCAATTACTGTCGATGGCAATGAGTTTGGCATGTACTCGTGGGCAGAGATGCCTTTGCAGACCACTGAATAATGCCGGATAGCGGTCGAAGTCCTCACGAAAAGCAGTACCTGGCTCTTTAGCATGGAGCAGTCGCACTTCTACGCCACGGCGAATCAAGTCACTAAAGATTTTCAGGATAGGCACGGCATCCTCTTTGTCAGTCTTGATATACAAGTCTTTGAGATCAGCTGTGGCTATCCATAACTGGCGTCGTGCCTTGACCATTCGTGCCACGACTTCGGTGTAGTGGGAGGTGTCAGCGATGTAGGTGGTCATAAGGTTGTTTAGTTACCCATTGGCGGAATTAATTTGCACATACTACAATATCTCTCGGGCGATGAATGCGCAGGCTTCGGCATCGGCGAGGGCGTAGTGGTGGTTCTCTAACGAATAACCACAAGCATCAGCGACGGTCTGCAGTTGGTGATTAGGCAGTAGATGCCCAAAATGCTGCCGTGAGGCACTGAGCGTATCGAAAAATGGATATTCCGGATACTTTAACTCATAAGCAGCAAAAACGGCTTTGAGACACCCTTCATCAAAGCGCGCATTGTGCGCCACAAAAGGTATGCTACAACCATTCATATCGTTAAAATCGATACGTATCTTGTTCTCAACCTCTTTCCATACCTCAGGAAAAGCGGGAGCATCGTCAGTGTCATCAGGTCCTAAGCCGTGCACCTCTTGGCAGAAAGATGCATAATAATTGGGGGTAGGGTGGATGAGTGAATAGTAGTTGTCGACAATCTCACCATGGCGGACAATAACGATGCCCACACTACATACACTCGAACGGCTACCGTTGGCGGTCTCAAAATCTATTGCTATAAAATCAGTCATGTTGCTTTGAGTTATATTTATTATTCAATGTTGCATATTCATATCCAAGTTCGTCCCGTAACCGTTGGGGTGTTCGCACTTCTGCCGCATCGCCAAGCGATTTGATGGTTTGCATAAACTCAAATGTGGGTACCACATAATAGCGAAAAACGGAATAATCCTCGTTGTGCTCTATCTCTTCTTGCGTTGGGTGCAGTTGCAGCGAACGAAGATAATTGGCTTGATAAGCATTGACCTCTATCTCAATAATCTCAGGCTTGCTTTCGCAACCGCTAACCCCATAAGTATGAGCAAAATAGGCTTCTGCATCGAAGTCTTTCGGTATCTTGAATTGCGTCTTGGTTCGTTCTACCTTTAGAATGCGGTCAAGGCTGTATATGCGCAATCGTTTGTCGATATACTCCGACTCTGCCAATACATACCAACGCTGCTTGAACATCTTGACGCAATAAGGCGCAATGGTGAATGTACTTGGTTCGGCGTGTGTATAACTCTGGTAGGTCACGCGAAGTCGGATTCCATTTCGCATAGCCTCAATGATAGGCGAGAGGTGTTGTTGCCCAGAAGGCGTATCTTCTAAAAGAATACGGTCACGCAGGTCAATACTTTCAGTAAGTAAGTTCTTGATAGCAAACGTGTTGAGCATCCATTCTCGCAAATGGTCTTGCCGTATGTCTTCCGCATTCTCAATGTAGTAACCCTTCGATACATCGTAGTTGATGTTGATTTGAAACAACTCTTCAATGGCGTCACGGTAACGGTGAAAAGTGCGCTCGGGTATCTCAAACTCTTGGTCGAAATTGAGCGAAGAATCACGCCAACGCCTGTTGATGTCATCCCGAGAGATAGCCCCCTCGGAGTAGATGAGATTGACCAACCATATATATCGATTGAATAGTATAGAGGAGTTCTGTTTTGGCATATATATTAAGTTAAAAATTCGACTACAAAATTACAATATTTTTCCCATTGTGGCAATGGTTTCTGCCTTTTAGCAGAAACCAATGCTTTTACGCTTTTGTTTATTATCTATTTTCTCTTGTGCGCATATCTCTTGTATCGACTCAATGCTATGTGTATCTCCGTAGAGAATAGTGTTTACCACATGTTTACGCGCAATGTTCTCTATCTGTCCGCCTGAAAAGTCGAACTGCTTTGCCAGCGATAACGCATCTTCGTCGCTTAACTCTGGCAGCATACTCTTCCAAATATGCTTACGCTCGTTAGGCGTCGGCTTCGTAAACTCTATCTTATAGAGGAAACGCCGTTCAAATGCCGAGTCCAAGTTCCCTGTCAAGTTCGTGGTAGCAATCATAATACCGTCAAAGGTCTCCATCTCTTGCAAGATGATATTCTGTATGGAATTCTCCATCTTGTCGACAGCTTTTGTAGCTCCCTCGTTTCGCTTGTTAAAAATAGCATCTGCCTCATTGAAGAGGAGTATAGGTGCATTCTTTGCATGCCTGCATGTCTCGCGGTAACGGTCAAATACCCCTTTTATGTTCTTCTCGCTGTCGCCTACCCATTTGCTACGCAGGTTCGAGATGTCTACTTGCATAATATCTCGACCTGTCTCACGTGCTAACTGCAGCGTAGTCTCAGTCTTGCCCGTACCAGGCGTGCCATAAAAAATACATGCAAAACCACGGCGCATACCTTTGTCTTTCAATCGGTCTTGTATCTCCTTAAAACGCTCTACACCCAATATGCTCCTTAGGTCGTCAACTTGTTTTGTTACGGCATCGCTAAAGTATAGCTTTTTCTCTGTTATCTTATTGGCGCAAACCAATTGGCTCACATTCTCCTCCTCCTGCGTAATCTTAATGTCGGTGCCGGCAAATAACTTCTGTTTGGCATCGTCAGTTAGTTTCCATGCACTGGTATTGACTTGCCCATTCTCGTTCACAAACTCAATGCCGTGATTGAGAAGTATGCAGAGCCCATGTTGCAGTTGGTGTATATATTTTCTTTCAGCACGACGATTCTCAAAAAGGTCTTCAATGTAGTATTCACAGACGTGATTGTCGTTCTCAAATACAAATCGGCACACCGTCATCAAAAAGACTTGTTTATCCATCTCATCGTATAGTGGAAACTCATGTAGCGCTTTCACAATAGACAGTTCGCTATTGCCTTCGCAAAGCAAGTCTATGTGCTTATCCTTCTGGGTATAACTCAGTTTCTCTTCGTTCAATACATCCCATATCTCTCCTAACCAACCCTCTACATCTAAGCCCGTCATTGCCTTGGGCTCTGGCTTCTCGTTTTTACGAATAGCTTCTACTACCCAATTGGCAACGCCATAGCTTTGGTCACTGTTAGGACCAATAATCCACTCTTTCTCGTGTAAAGAGTCAAAGAGGTATTTGTACTTCAATCCCCTTATAGGTCTGCAGTTAAAATACCTATTTATGTCGTCAAAGTCAAAACTGTCAATGCGACGTGGCTGGTTCAATGCTGCGCAAAGCCACATGCACTCGTCTTCGCTTATTCCTAAACGAATCGAAAGCTCGTGCAGAGCTGGCTGCGCATTGGCTATATATTCCTCGTGAAGTCTACTTTCTTCAAGCATATTGTCAGCATCCTCAATCAGTTCGAGAATGGTCATCTTGCTATAGTCTTTTCCTTTATTTGAGCCCATTTTTTGCTCGTTTAACCTTGTTTGTAATTTTTCTTGCTCGAGAATTAGCTTGTCAGTAAATATATCGTCATCTATCTCGTCGAGTGTCTCCCGCTCATCCTCTTCATTATCCTCTACTGCCTCGTCCGCCTTATTCTCTTCTATATTCTCGAATGCATTCTCTTTGGTATCTTTTATTACATTCTCTACCGTGTTCTCTACAGCAGCCTCTTCTTTCTCTACATCATTCTTGACTATATTCTCTACATTGTTCTCTACTGTGTTTTCTGCTGCGTTCTTTACAGTGTTCTCTACTACGGTTGCTTTTTCTACATTCGTTGTCTTTTCCATATTCGTTATGATTTAA
>CAYNMA010000096.1:0-9635 GCA_964398075.1 uncultured Bacteroides sp.
TCGACAAAGTCAAAAAGATGCAAGAGACCGTCAACAAACACGCCAAACACAACCCGCACTACCACCGCCGCTTAAAACAATAATACGAAAACAACCCTGCATGGGGACGCGGGCGCCTACGGAGTCCCCGCAAAGCCTGCTTTGTGGGGTGTCTCACTCGCCCGCGGTAACGAAAACAACTCTGTTGGGGACGCGGGCGCCTCGCCCGCGGTAACGAAAACAAAGAAAACTACGTGCGAAGCACAAAAATACGTTCAACAACCATACGTAAAACAACCATACGCAAAGCAACCATACATGCAACCAACATGAAATCCATGCTTAAATCCGAAATAGCACGAGCAGCAGGCGTAAGTAATCGCACCTTCACGCGCTGGTTCAATCACATGATACCGGCCATCGAGAAAGACCTCAACATTACTATCAACACCCACAGCAAACTCATCTCACCCAATGTCGTCAAATGGATCTGCGACAAATACTGCATCGAAATCCCATAATATTCTGCCACTATAGCAGACAACGCACTATTCTTGCAGATCCCCTTATGTGGACAAATACAAGGGATGTTCTAAAAATTACTTTTGAGATGATTTGTGATTTTTTATTTAGGAGATGCTTGGCTTGAACGAAGGAGCAATGCGAGCATTGTGACTGAGTGAAAGGCAAGCAGATACAAATAAAAAACACAAAGCGCTCAAAAAGTGGAGAAACATCCCAATGATAACAAAATAACAGAACGTGGAATTTTTAGAACATCCCTAAAGTCATTTAGTGCGCAGCATGGTCTAGCATTGATTATGATATATTTAGATGCTGATTTTTTTTCGTTATAAATTGCTGAATTCTTGTGTGTTTAGAATAAAATACGTACCTTTGCAGCCGTAAAAAGTGTGTAAATACATAAAGATTTCGGCTAATACATTTTATTTTATGGAGATACAGCGCGATTACTACCTGCAAAAGCTCATTCACGCCTGCGGAAATCACATGATAAAAGTGGTTACAGGAATGCGTCGATGTGGCAAATCATATCTACTATTTACCTTGTTCCGTAACCATCTGTTGCAGCATGGTGTGGACGAGGCGCATATAATCGAAGTGGACCTCGAAAATCGTCTCAATAAAGCTTTGCGCGACCCAGATACTCTTTTAGCATATATCTGTTCTCGCATTACCGACAAAGCAAATTACTATGTGCTGCTCGATGAAGTGCAGCTGGTAAACGAGTTTGAGGACGTGCTAAACAGTTTCCTTAAGACGGACAATGTGGATGTGTTTGTTACAGGCAGCAATGCTCGTTTCCTGTCGCGTGATGTGATAACTGAGTTTCGTGGACGTGGCGACGAGATACGTATCCATCCGCTATCGTTTGCAGAGTTTGCAGGATACCGCCAAGGCGACACTCTGCAAATGCTCGTTGAATATATGCACTATGGCGGTCTGCCACAAGTGGTGTTAGAGACCGATGAAAACAAAAAAAAAGAATATCTTTTGCGGCAGATCACACACACCTACTTGCGAGACATACGCGACCGATACAATATACAAAATGACGATGACCTTAAGGAACTATTCAGCACCATTGCTTCGTCAGTAGGGGCACTAACCAATCCATTACGTTTGTCTAATACTTTCCGTACAGTCAAGAAAAGTAATATCACTGCCGAAACAATTGCACTCTATCTGCAGTATATGGAAGACGCCTTCCTTATAGAGAGGTCGTTGCGCTATGATGTCAAAGGTAAGAGATATATTGATTCGCCATATAAGTTCTATTTTGAAGACCTTGGCATTCGTAATGCTCGTCTTGGTTTCCGTCAGTATGACGACGGACATCTGTTAGAAAACCTTATTTACAACGAACTGCGCTCACGTGGATGTCTTGTAGATGTAGGACAAGTGTTTGTAGAACAGAAAGACGAAATGGGCAAGCGAAAACGTGTTGCTTTGGAAGTGGATTTTGTCTGCAACATGGGCTACCACCGCACCTATATACAGTCGGCTTATTCTATAGATAATGAGGAAAAACGCATACAGGAAACCGCTTCTCTCAATCGCCTGACTGACGGATTCCCACGTGTGCTGATAGCGGGACCTATGCAACCAACCTACATGAACGAAAATGGAATATATATCGTAAATATATTCGATTTCCTGCGCAATCCAATGACTTATATTGGAGAATAATGTAGTTCTCAACACATAGTTTGACCTAGGGGTTTTTCCTTCATCTTCTTATTTTCTCTGCCACGAAGTGGATAGAAAATAATCCTCTCAGTGGTAAGGAAAAGTAGCATATACACGCAACCCGCCTTTCCACGCCAAATTCCGACATACATAGCCACAACCCGCCTTAAACGGACAACGAACTTTGCGAGTGTTATAATTTTGCAGTCGATTTTGAGACAAAACTCAAGATCGACTGCTTTTTTTGTGACTATATGAGGACAAAACAAGCGAATACAAAACCCATAAAAATAGAGAACATGTTAGACTTCTTTCAAAAAGGCGGAAACGCAAAATGGATTATCACTATCTGTGTCATAGCAGTAGTGATCTATGTCATTTATCAACGCAAGAAAAACAATGAATAACTTCAAATAATCACAGTGAGTACGAAATCGGGAACGAAGTGAGTAGTCAAGAGGAACAGGAATGACCTACAAACAGAAGAATTAGACGAAAGCGGATACAAAGTAGAGAGTAGTCAGGGCAACGCTTCTGCTCGTTTGTGTTGATTACACCGCAGGTGTCAATCGACACGGAGAGACGAGCAGAAGCGGTAATAGGAAAATATTTTATCAAATAAATACATCAAACATGCTAAACAAAGTATCAACCGTGAGCATTCTGCTCATCATCGCCATCGCACTGATTGTGTTTTTCGGTGTGAAAAATGGCAAGAAATGTAGCGAAAACGCTGCCAGTGCAACTAAATCCAATGCTTCTGCAGAGTCATCTGCGTTCAAAGGTAAACGCTAAACCACAAACAACTTAAAATCAAAAGACAAAACCAAAAGACTATGCGTAAAGAAATTCTATCAGACCGTTTTACCGGCAAAGAAAAAGTATCGTTAAAGAACCGTGCACGCCGCGTGAGCAAAGCCACAGGCGATGCCTTTAATATGGCATGCCTCATCGACGAGAGCAAAGCAGGTCGTCCTGTACAGATTGGGCTGCAGAACTTAGATGCTGTGTCCCACACCGTCGCTGTCTTCGCAGGAGATTTGCAAAGCGTGGACGAGATAAAAGACATCGCAGGCGAAAGCGTCGATGCTATCGTAACACACGGCACCGTTCTCAAGAGCGATGCTGACGCACCATTGTTAGTATGCGACTGCCCGAAACTAGAGTATATCCGTCGCTATCTGCAACGTAACCCAACACGTATCGATGCGTTCCAACTAACCACCGACAACGAGTTGCAGTTTGCCAATACCCTCAAATTGGTTGAATACTCACCATTTGGTGGCCCTGTGAGCGATAGCATCACGCCGAAGACCTACCTCACACCTGAGCAATTCAATCGTACGATGGTGGAGATCTCGAACATCAAACACTTCTCGCTCGATCATGCACATGTGTTCATCGTAACTATCGGTGCAGGACGTACCTTAGATATGACCTTGATGCTCGGATCGTCTTTCGACAACGCTGCAGCACTGCAAGATATGGCAGAAGCTCTCATCGGTTAATCATAAATTGAGTAGATTATGTCATATCCAACAGGCAAACAAATACTAGACAGTGCCATTAAGTTTGCGCTTTCTACTATCCCTGCAGATGAGTTGCAGAAGCTTTTTGCATCGCTTGGTTATGATACCGATGATGTGACGTTGGAATTATGCATTGAGGCATGGGATAAGTTCGGTGAAGAGTTCACCAAACCATTCTTTTCTCTTGCACACGACCAACTGGACGATGCGGACAAAATGAAAGCCGTGCGCAAGTCATTGCAAAATAGCAATGCTTTTCTCTCACGTGCCGATGGCAAGAGTAATGAGTCCGAGACATCAAGTGAGTTTGACGAAAAGAAATGGGAAAACGCACAATCGGTATTGAGTTACCTCTTTGGTATGTGTGAGAGTGGGTATAAGACCTATTCACAAGCCCAGAGCGATGCCAACGCAGCGGCTATCAAAGCCGAATCGGAAGCAAAAGCTACGGAACTTGAGACGCAAGCACAACAAAACATCACCAAATGGATCATCATCGGAGGTGGTGTCATATTAGTCATCATCGTTGTCCTTGCTATCGTCATCTCAAAACGCAAACAATAGCAGTATCACTCGTTTTCTTTTTCAATGGGCTCGCTCGTAAGTTCGCGGGCGAGCCTTTATTGTTTGAGATCCAACAAAAATGCAGATAGAACACACAACAAATACAGGATTTATGTATGGCACACCAGCAGCGGTGTCTCACCAATCGGGTATTCTATACATCAACGATGAATTATACGACCATTTGACTCCATTTCAGAAAGAGTTTGTCAAACAACATGAGATAGGACACTACCGCAAACAAACTCACGACGAGTTTGAAGCGGACAAATATGCCTTCAATAAATTGGCAGGCAAATACAAGCGTTCACTCAAGCAAAGTATAGGCACGTTGGAAGCAATACTTGATGGTGATGATGCTGAACATGCCAAACGCATACAGCACATGTATGAATTGGCACTCAAATGGGATGCCGAACATGGCAATGTAGCTGCCGCGCAAGAGTTGGAAAGTATAATGACAGAAGTATCACGTGCCGATGGTAAGAACACCAAAACAGTGCAGGCTGTTAGTACAGCAGGCGATAAAATGAACGAATTGGCTACTATTATATATCAAGGCAATATATCGCAAAAGCAAACCGAAGATACGGGCGACAATACCAAGACCCTGATGTATATGATGATGGCATTGGCAGTAATAATGATTCTAAAGAAATAGACTGATATGGCAACAAACTCAAACATGGACGCTTATTCCTTTGGGACATTGTGGCAAGAGGCCACACAAGCCGTTGGATATACCTGGTCTGCGCTGATGAGCGGAATAACCGATATATTAGGTATTCGCGCATATTATAATTCAGAGCAGACCAAATATGAGGAACAGCGCAAAATAACAAACTATACGACCTTAGCCAATAGTGGCAAGAATGGCAACATCGTGCTTATTATTGGTTTGATAGCCTTAGTAGCTATTGTGATGTATATCATCTATCAAAAGTACAAAAAAGACGAATAAGATGGCTCTATCAACAGAAGATAAATACGAAATAGCTAAGTCACAAGCAACAGCATCGGAACAGACCTACATCTCCAACCCAACAAAGAAAAACTACACTTGGGTGATTATTTTAGTCACTGTTGCTGTCATAGCAGGAACGGCATACTATTTCTATAAACACTGATTTACAAGTTATGACATCGAATAGTACCTATAACGGAAAAAGTAAAGACTTGCGCTACATCAATATCGATGCAGCACCTGGTAATCCATCCACCTTTTGGGTAAGCGAGAGTGGGAAATACTACCGTACCTACGAGGAGGCAAAAAAAGATGCCGGACTTACCAATGTCAACCCCGAAGACTATGCTATCAAAAAGTCTTTCTTCACTCAGCACAAGAAAACCATTTTGATTTGCGCTATTGTGCTTGCTTGTGGTTTGGCTGTCATCTACCTGTTCGACAAGAATAAGTTAATTTATGGAGGTAAACCATGGTAAGAAGGGCATTTCAATTATATGGAACAGATTACTCGCGTGCCGATGGCATGAGTGTGTCGTACGATGATGTCAAAAGTTACCTCGCTTCCATCAGCGACGATGAAAACGGTGGCGTGAACATCAGCAGCAATGCACAACTCAAACAGATCATCAAGGAGGCGATTAAGGAATCAAGTGAGGACAAAATAGCCTTTACGCTATTTAATCACGACTTTTCGGAGCGAGATGTGGCAACCATCAACATGGTGTTGAACCTACTTGCCATCCTGTTGGCAATACTAACCCTTGTCAAGAAGAGATAACATGGAAAAGAATACGGTTATATTGATTGGTATTAGTGTAATTGCAGTATGCGTCACCATCGTTGCCTGCATGAAAAGCTCCGCTAAAAACAAAACACAGAGTTCCATTTGGGGCAGCACAGCTTATAGTGCCGATGCCATGAACTCACTTGTGGATGCGTTCCAAACGGCAGCAGCAGAAGGTGGTGCCGGTGATTCGCTATGGTAGTATGGCAAAACTATGTATTGTAACATCATTAGCAGATAGCTGCCTATATCGTCACTATTCCGTTTGGGCTAATGGTAAAGTCTATCACTTCAACGAGAGTGGCGCACATTGCCAAAATGTGGCAGAGTTCATGGCTCAACGACGGCTGATCCGTGAGATAGAGGCAACACAAACGGATGAAGAAGTAGAACAATACTACCAAGCACACCGAAGTAGTCAATACGATGCGCTACGCTATAACTGCGAACACTTTGCCTACGAATGTGCCACGGGACGGAAACAGAGTCCCACATTGAGAGGGTACATCATAACGGCAATAGTTATTGCAGTTAGTTGCGCGGCAATCTATATAGCAAGACAAAAAAGGTAAAAACAATATGCAAGAGAGTCTAAACAAACTGATTCAAGATGGGATAACCGTGAACATTAACATACCAACGAGGACATGGTTTTCGTTGGCAATAGCGGTGCTTGTCCCTGGAATCGTGCTTATCATAACCACACAAACATTCAAAAAACTATAAACCATGGGCAAAGAGAATATAACCTCTCTATTGAGTCAGTCAAAGACGGTCAAGATCGTGGCGATATCAGCGATTGTGTTGGTAGTTGTGGCGATAGTTATTTTGCTAATCGTCAAGTACAAAGACAAACTGACTGACACCCTTAAGAATCGTGAGTTGGCAGAGTCATTAGACGAAGAGATAAACCAAGACGACATAACGCTCACACAAATGCAGTTAAACACTTTTGCCTCATCGTTGTATGCCGCCATGGATGGTGCCGGAACAGATGAGGACAAAATATACAATGTGTTCCGCGCTATGGGCACACGCTCCGATGTGTTGCAACTCATCAAAACCTTTGGTGTGAAAGATGGCGAAACACTCACAGAATGGCTCTATGGCGACCTGTCGTCAAAAGAGATAGACAAGATAAATAGCATATTAGCAAACAACAACATAAACTATCAACTCTAGAAATATGAAGAAAAGTTTAATCGCTTTGTCGGTAATTAGTTCTATTGCCATTACGGTGTTAATCATCTATTTGGTGATGAAGAAAAAGGCAGCAGGAACAAGTTCGAAAGAAACATCGAGTAGCGACTTCCCATTAAAATACAACCTATTATTGAAATCGAACAAAGTCACTGAGTTACAAGCTAAGCTCAATAGCAAGCTAGAAGCTTCTGTTGAACCAAACTACCCCAAAGACAGTAGTGGCGTCTATATCAAATCCTTGAAAGAAGATGGATACTTCGGCGACAAAACGTTGGCTGTTGTGAAATACTTCTGCGATGGACAAGAGGAAGTAACTGAAGAGATGTTTAATGCACTATAATGCAATAAAAATGATGTTGAAAAGCACCTACAATACAATCTCTAGCACAGATGCCGATCTTGTAATCATCGAAGGCGATGATGTGTACAACTGCTACCTGATGCCTAGCGTAAACAACGAGAACAATGCAGAGGTGGAGTCGTTGGCATTTTGGCGGATCGAGAAATTGGAAAAGGTAGAAACTGATGGGTTGGTAACCTACAAACGGCTCTATCCACAAGGATCGGCTGCGTTTAGTTTTATTGCTGCGCAGTATAGCACTTACGAGTACTCTTATAGGAAATAACCAATGGCATTGGATAATTTACAATATAATCCATTTACGAAGAAGTTGGACATAGCAGGTTCATCTGACGCCCCTATGACCGAAGAGGAGATCAATGCCTTGTGTCCTTTAGAATCGGATGAAGTGGAGCTTCCTGATGGAGTAATAATCACCTCGATAAAGCATATATCCTTGACTGCAGACGAAATAGAGGAACTCACTCCGTTTGATGAGTCTGCTACTCAGCCAAGCGAAACAGAGGTCAAAACGGAAAATGTAGCTTTATCGTATGGCACATACTTCGCCGATACCAAAGAGATAAAATGGTATGCAGGAAATGGCACTATTCGTCTAACTCAAAGCAAAGGGTATGGATCAACGTCTGTGAATGAATCATACATAGCTGCACCACGAGTATACAAGGGACATATATTGTACTTGGAGACCTTGACTTTGGGAACTTACATCCAATCGATACGGATAAGGTATAATGGTCAATACAAAGGGAATAACATGGTAGCAGGCGTAGAGACAGACACCAGCAACAATGTACTGCAGAATACGGATCTTATCCAGACGACATGGTCTAGTGAGAACGATGGCGAGCATGTTATCCAAACAATCAATGAACAAGGACTGACACAGATATACATTCAGAATAGCAGTACCGAAACCACCGTACAACTACGAGTAACCAACATAGAAATAACTTATAAAACCACTACTTGATATGGAAGAGATTCATCAAATAGATAAAACCAATTTAGGCATACTTTGGCAACGCATTCGGACATTTGTTTTGGCTTTGCTCACTGTCAAAGCAGACCGATCAACTACGCTTGCAGGATATGGCATTACCGATGCTTATACCAAAGATGAAATCATCAGCTTAGCTGAAACCATTGAACTGAC
The DNA here is from genome assembly GCA_964398075.1 of uncultured Bacteroides sp. Lineage (GTDB taxonomy): Bacteria > Bacteroidota > Bacteroidia > Bacteroidales > Paludibacteraceae > Colicola. Next base: position 8,755 of record CAYNMA010000096.1, read on the forward strand.
TCCTGGTCCACAAGGTCCTCAAGGAGAACAAGGTCCACAAGGTGAGCAAGGTCCACAAGGAGAACCTGGCCCACAAGGTGATCAAGGATTTCCTGGAGAGCAAGGTCCACAAGGTGAAACAGGTCTACAAGGTGAACAAGGTCTACAAGGTGAACAAGGACCACAGGGAGAACAAGGTCCTCAAGGAGAACAAGGTCCTCAGGGTGAACAAGGTGAAAAAGGAGAGAAAGGCGACACAGGCGCTGCAGGAACTGATGGAATTAATGGTATCGGTCTGAAAGGTGAAATAGATGTAGTATTTACAATAGAAGCCGAAGAAGGCACCAACATCAACTATGTGAAGAGTATTAGCAATGTCGATGATGTGAAAACTCCTGGCTTGTATGTACTGCACGAAGGTAACAAAGCTGATTCCATCTTAAGTGTCGAGCTTTTGAACGATACTATCGTAATGCAATATGTTATGGTGGGTGGATTTATCGGGATCAATACCAAGAAGTTTATCACACGCACATACATGAGCGATGCTTGGACAGATTGGGAAGAGTATGATATTCTGCCAGATAAACAGAAAGGTTTGAATAGCAAAGAAGAATTTACAATATACATTGGTAATACTGTCCTACAAATGACTGAGGACAAATTATCCAAACTTAAATCCCTTATAGAGTCATGATAGACCAACTAATAGCCCTCGGCGGATGGGTAGTCAGTGTCATTACTACCATCGTCACTTTCATCGTCGCCAAACATAAACGACACGACGACGACATCGTCATCATGCAAGAGCGAATCGTCGACCTGCTCGATAAGAACGACCGATTCATCAACCAAATCGTCGAACTCCGAAAAGAAAACGCCATGCTCAAAGCCAACCTCGC
>CAYNMA010000097.1:0-9568 GCA_964398075.1 uncultured Bacteroides sp.
TTTTTAGTCGCTCCTTGTGGCAAATGTTGCATTTATAATGTGAACTTACGCTAAATGAAATTGTATGTAATACCCAATTAAATGTATGAAATAGCGTAATCCCGCCTATTTCAGCGACTTTCGTAGATGTATTAAGTCTCTCGTTTAGACGAATACTTAATAGAGCCAACAGCGAGTCCTACTACGCAAATGTCCAATTGTCAATTGTCAAATTGTGAAATATTCCAATTGTCAATCTCTTTCATTTCCTTTATGTTCGCTCGCGCAGCGAGCAGGAGATCTTTTAATTCCTCTGCCACGCAGTGGCAAGGAAAAGCCTCCCACGCACCAGATAGTCTTTTGTGCTTTTCTGTAATTTTCAAGGAAGTATAAGGGAGACTTCGTCTTTTTCTCTATTTTTCGCGAGCCCGAAGGGCGAGCAGGAGATATAAACCCATCGCTGCGAATTGACAAGTATAGACACAACAAAAGAGTATCTACTCTTTGGCAGATACTCATTATAGAGCGATTGTTGAGAGGCGTTATGCCCGATTAAATCTCATCGTGAGCATGCATCTGCTGAACATAGATGGCATGCATCATCTTCTCACGCTTCAATTCGGAAGGTTTCTCGAATTGCTGACGACGACGGAGTTCTTTTACCACACCCGTCTTCTCAAATTTGCGTTTGAATTTCTTGAGAGCCCTTTCGATGTTCTCGCCTTCTTTTACAGGAACTACAATCATGTTAATTGGTTAATTATTATGTTATTACTTTTAGTTAATATCGTTTTCTTATCCGTCTTATGCAGGACACAATCCTCCTTTTCGGAACGGGTTGCAAAGTTACGGCAAGTTTTTGGACTGTGCAAGGGGTGAGTTGTTTTTTTCATGCTATCCACTTGAAAAACAACTTTCATACGAGTAGTTACAACTGCCCCGCTTCAACGAGGGTGATGATGCGTTCGGTTATCTTGTCTTTGTCGGAGCCGTCGTATTCTTCTTTGAGGTCATTCCCTACCATCTTCGCTACCGTTTGCCAAAATGATGCCACAAAGCCACCTTTGTAGAACTTGATTACATCATACGAAGTGTGCCCGCACTCACGGTCTATCAGTTTCATGAGCATCTGCCCTTGCGATGCCGTCATGCCACGGAATTGGTCCTCATACTGCGCATAGAGCATCTTCTCATACTGTTTCCAAAACTTACGCTGCTCACGGCGGCTCATCTTACTCATGATATCGTGTGTGCGAATCATCTCCTTCGTGAGAATCTTTGCTATCGGCAGTGTTTTCTTCACATCACGCACCGTTCGCAAATAGAATCGTTCTTGTTTCTTGTTCTTAAAACGCATCGGTGGATAGACATACACCGTGCGTAGAGTCTTGATATAGAGCGTATCACCATCATTCACTTGCACAAGACAAGAGTCGGTCTTTGCTGCATACGCTTGTGCTGCAGTCAAGCATACCAAGAGAGATAATGTGACTAAAATACGCCTCATGACTACTCACTCTCGCACAATATTTGTGCCAAAGTAAAAAATGCACTACCTTTGCAAGTATCAATAAAAGGGTTATGATAGTAGAAAACGATAAGATTAATCTGCCTATCCTTCGCTTGGTGGGCGAGCAAGCAGACCTTCTGCAACTGCCGTGTTATGTCATCGGCGGATGGGTGCGTGACCTATTCCTGCATCGAGAGAGTAACGACATCGACATTGTGGTCGTAGGCAGTGGCATCACCCTTGCGCAAGCAGTAGCTAAAGCTCTTGGTCGAGGTGCACACCTGTCAGTATTCAAGACCTATGGCACGGCACAAGTGAAAAAGGGGGATATTGAACTGGAGTTTGTAGGTGCTCGCAAAGAGTCGTATCATTCCGACTCACGCAATCCTATCGTTGAAGATGGTACACTGGAAGACGACCAGAACCGTCGTGACTTCACCATCAATGCCCTCGCTATCTGTCTTAACAAGGAGCACTACGGCAAACTACTTGACCCTTTCGATGGGTTGCACGACATGGAAGAGTGCATCATCCGCACGCCGCTTGACCCTGATATCACGTTCTCCGACGACCCGCTGCGCATGATGCGCGGTATCCGTTTTGCTACGCAGTTGGGGTTTTACTTGAATATCACCACTTTCGAGGCGATAGAGCGTAACCGTGATAGAATAAACATCATCACGAAAGAGCGTATCGCAGACGAACTGAATAAGATAATGCTCTCTCGGCGTCCTTCTGTGGGTTGGAGTCTATTGGATAAGACTGGATTACTCGCCATCATCTTCCCTGAGTTGGCTGCCCTCAAAGGTGTGGAGACACGCGATGGGCGTGGACATAAGGACATCTTTCTGCATACCATGCAAGTGCTTGATACGGTGGCAGCCAACTCCGATAATCTGTGGCTACGTTGGGCTGCGTTGCTTCACGACATAGGTAAGCCACGCACCAAACAATGGGACAAGACAGCAGGGTGGACTTTCCACAACCATAACTATGTCGGTGCAAAGATGATACCGCGTATCTTCGCACGCATGAAGTTACCCCAGAACGAGAAGATGAAGTATGTCATCAAGTTGGTTGACCTACACATGCGTCCTATCAACCTCATCGAAGAGAATGTCACCGACTCGGCTGTCCGTCGACTATTGTTCGAGGCTGGCGAAGATATCGACGACCTCATGTTGCTCTGCGATGCCGACATCACATCGCGCAACGAAGAAAAGGTTCAACGCTACCGGCAGAACTACCAACTCGTGCGTAAGAAGATGCAAGAGTTAGAGGAGAAAGACCGCCTGCGCCAGTTCCAACCCCCTATCCGTGGTGAGGAGATCATGTCCATGCTCCATCTGCCTCCATGCGCCCTTGTGGGCGAGTTGAAAACCGCACTCAAGGATGCAATACTCGATGGCGTTATCCCCAACGAATACGAACCCGCAAAAGAGTATCTACTAAAACTCGCCACTGAGAAAGGATTAGTTTAAGGGATGTTCTAAAAATTCCACGTTTCGATATTTTCTTCTAATTGGAATGTCTTATCACTTTTTGAGCGCTTAGTGGTTTTTATTTATATCTGCTTGACTTCTAAACCTGCTGGGGGAATGGTATCTCTGGGATAATCAATTCATCCATATTCGACGGCTGATTACTGAAGAACATGCAGTAATAGATAGGCATATACACTATGCCGTCTTTGCTATACACCCGCTGCTCATTGCTCAACACCACCGCCTCACGGATATGATACTCTTGTGTCGATACAAACCTATCCAATGCGCTGTGAACCGTGTAGTCCTTGCCCGACTTCACCTCAATAGGCAAGACGGTTAGGTTCTTGTAGTCATCTATCAGATAATCCACTTCACCACGCTGCTTGTTATCGTAATAATGCAACGAGAAACCGTGAGCATGCAGTTCTTGGGCTACGACCGACTCATAGACTGAACCAAGATTCACGCTACGCTCATCATTCAGCACCGCATTGATATTCGTACCATACAAGATACTCGTTAGCAGACCTACATCGTTAAGGTACAACTTCAATAGGTTCTTATTCTCCGACTCAATAAGCGGAAAGACCGGATTGCTAATAGCCTGCACCGCCAATGCCACACCCGAATTGGTGAGATACTCGAACTCCTCAGCATAGTCACTAAACTGCTTGTGCGCTGCCGTACCTTCTATGTTCTTGACCACGACGCGCTTCTTTTTGTTCTCCATGTTAGAGGGTATCTGGTCATACACCTTCCGTATAACCAGTTTGCGCGCATCGCCATACTGCGATGCATCAATACCATAAAGGGTGTGTATATCACTCTGTATACCTCGCACTTGAGCCATGTTTCTATTCTCCAGGAACTTGTTGATAGCCTCTGGCATACCCCCTACCAGAAGGTATATCTTGAACTGCTGAAGCATGAACCTATGTAACGAGTCGCTCAAGCCTTCTCTCACAACAAAAGCCTGCTGCATCGCTGCAATCGTCTCCTTGCCGCAACCTACAGCCCACAGGAACTCCTCGAAGTCTAAGGGATACATCTGCTGGATAGCAACACTACCCAACGGCACCGACGGCGTCTGCGATAACGCAACGCCCAACTGAGAACCACTCGCTATATAACGATACTTGCCATCTTCGTTCAAGAACTTGAGTAGCGTCATCAAGTGCGGGTAACTCTGTATCTCATCAAGAAAAATTAGCGTCTCACTACTGTCTCCAAGGTTATTCCCTGCAATAGCACCTAACTGCAGATAGAAATCCTCTTTGCTCTTCGTTGAAGCAAAGACTTGCGCACCCTCTTGGTCCGACTTAAGGTTAATCTCAACAAAATGCTTGAACAACCGCTGCCCTACATACCGAATCAAGTACGACTTGCCAATCTGCCTTGCACCATTCACAAGTAGAATCTTACGGGGTTCACAAGCAAGGAAATCCTCCAAATAACGCTCAAATTTACGCTCTAACATAAGCCATTACTAATTACGCCGCAAAGATACTCTTTCTCAAATAATTACACAAATATTCAGGAATTATTCCGTCATTTTTCAAGCAAAAAAGGGACTTTGTCCATCAAAATCAGCCTCAAAAAGGGACTTTTTCCGTTTCCTGTACAACAAAGAGCGAGAAACAATTAACCTGCAGCATTGATACAACCGAGCCTTCATTGTATTGAACTACTTACATCTGTATTCAGCACTTTCTAGCTGATTTATCTGGTTTCCCTTGCTTATGTTATATCTTTACCCTATCTTTGCAGCATAAATCGGTGACAAACCACCAAAAAATGCTGTAAACTATGATTTTTGAGCGTAAACAGTACCTACAAAAACTTATCTCCGCCGATGGAAATGGGATGATAAAGATTGTCACAGGCATCCGTCGCTGCGGGAAGTCGTACCTATTATTCAAATTATTCTACAATCACCTTCTCGAACAAGGTGTAGCACCCGACCACATTATTGGGTTGGCAATGGACGACCGTGAGAACAAGGCATTACTCGACCCTGACAACCTACTCGATTATATCGACCAACATATCATTCCGGATGGCAAGAAAACATACGTCATTATCGATGAGGTGCAGATGGTGGGCGAGTTCGTGAGCGTACTTCTTAGTCTTACACACAAGAAAAATGTGGAGACCTATGTATCGGGTAGTAACTCACATTTCTTGAGCAAAGATGTCGTGACTGAGTTCCGTGGGCGTGGATGGGAGATACGTATTCGTCCGCTCAGTTTTGCCGAATACTATGCTGGCATTGGAGGAGATAAATATGATGCACTGCATGACTACTATACCTATGGAGGATTGCCAGATGTGGCTAATATGCCGAGTGCAGAAGATAAGATGACCTACTTAAAGGACATCTACCAAACCATATACCTCCGAGATATTATAGAGCGTAACCGACTGCAAAATGAAGAGGGATTGGAAAAGATATTCAATGTGCTTGCCTCACAAATAGGTAGCTCGGTCAATGCCAACAAGATTGCCAACACCTTCCAAACAGTAACCGACATCAAGATTTCAGCACACACTATTACTAAGTATATCGGATATCTCAAAGACACCTTTATCGTTAACGAAGCCATGCGTTATGATGTAAAAGGGCGAAAGTACATCGGAGCAGATAGCAAGTTTTATTTCGAAGACCCAGGTATCCGGAATGCCATACTTGGATTTCGCCAAGTGGAATATACCCACTTGATGGAAAATGTGTTATATAACGAACTATGTGCTCGGGGTTATTCAGTGGATATAGGATTAGTAGAAGTGTGGGGCAAAAACGAAAAAGGAGAGAAAACACACAAGAAGTTGGAAGTGGACTACGTGGTTAATCTTGGTTCGCAAAGAGTCTATATCCAATCGGCATATATGCTACCCGACCAAGATAAGCTCAATCAAGAACAGCGTTCGTTACTGAATATCAACGACAACTTCCGCAAGATTATCATCGCAGGCGACTATCGTGGACAGTTCTACAACGACCAAGGCATCTGCCGCATGGGGATATTTGACTTCCTTCTCGATTCTAACAGTCTAAACAAATAAGACTCTGTTTCTATTTGAAGTCGCAATTACCATAAAAACATAGATGACCGTAAGTCCTCACAAAGACATTTCCATCTCTTTATACCGTTTTTTCTCTTCCGATGTTAATAGATCAAGATTGTTTGCCACAAAAGTATTGCGCACTATCTCATAAAAACGTGCCGACGACATTCCCAACTTCTTCAACATGATGCTAAACATTTCTTTCTTTGCCACATCAGCTTCTGCTTTCGTAATACTCTTTGCCATAGTTTCTTTTCGGTTAGTTTACTTTTTGTTCGATTCGGGAGAGTCTATCACTTCGCCTATTAGTGTGGCGGCAGAGCAAGAGAGTATGCGTATCTTAAGGAACTCACCGATATGGTGTCCTTTGCGTGGGAAGACTACTGTCTTATAGCCTGACGTGCGACCATAGAACTGCTCGTTCGAGCGTTTAGAGAAGCCTTCCACTAGTACCTCAAAGGTCTTACCTACATCCCTTTGATTACTCTCCAACGACAGTTGATTCTGCAAGGCGATAATCTCATTGAGTCGCTGTATCTTTGTCTCCTCTGGTATATCGTCGGGCAAATGCTTGCTGGCATACGTGCCTGGGCGTTCAGAGTACTTAAACATAAAGGCGGTGTCAAAACCTACCTCACGCATCAAGGATAGCGTCTGCTGATGGTCTTCCTCGGTCTCGCTATGGAAGCCGCAAAAGACATCCGTGCCGATGGTTGCCTCGGGCAGTATACGGCGGATAGCAGCGATGCGCTCTAAGTACCACTCACGCGTATACTTGCGGTTCATCAACGACAAGATACGGTTGCTACCGCTCTGCACAGGCAGATGGATAAACTTACAGAGGTTATCGTATTTGGCTATCACCTCTAATGTTCTGTCGGACATATCTTTCGGATGCGAGGTCGTGAAGCGGATACGCATCTCAGGCACGGCTTGCGCCACTCGTTCCAAGAGGTCAGGGAAATCAAGGACCGTCCCTTCGTGCTCATAATGATAGGAATTCACATTCTGCCCCAGCAGGGTAGCCTCTTTATAACCACGCTGTTGCAGGTCGTGTAACTCGGCTAAGATACTCTCGAGGTCACGGCTTCGCTCACGCCCTCTTGTATAAGGCACGACGCAGTAGGAACAGAAGTTGTTGCAGCCTCGCATGATACTCACAAAACCCGATATCGGTTTACCAATACGCGAGGGCAGTATCTCACGGTAAGTCTCAGTCTTTGAGAGTTCTACATTGATGGCTGTTTTACCCATCTCGCATTGCGCCAACAAGTTGGGGATGTCGAGATAAGCATCGGGTCCTGCCACAAAGTCCACACCATAATGCTCAATCAACTCAGCCCCTACACGCTCTGCCATGCAGCCTATCACACCTATCCATTTCTTTTGGCTCTTATGTTGAGCAGATAGGGCTTTCAATCGTGCAATGATTTTCTGCTCTGCATTGTCGCGTATCGAACAGGTATTCAACAGGATGACATCTGCATCCTCTTCTTTCTCCGCCATCTCATAGTGGGTCATCTGCATGATAGATGCCACTACCTCGGAGTCTGCCACATTCATTTGGCAGCCGTAAGTCTCTATATAAAAATGTTTCTGCATTGTTTCTTTAGGTACGTTCTTTAGTTCGTTTCGTTCAAGCGCAAATTTGCGTAAAAGTATAGAAAATACTCCAAACACGAGTACAAAATACTCACTAAAAGCGTTTTTCTGCACTTTATCGTGTTTTTTTCTACCTAAGTGTTGCATGGTACGGAAAAATGGGCTACCTTTGTCGCCGAAAACAAATAAAATTTTCATAGTTAAGGTTTAGGTTTAATGGCAACGAGAGGCTGGGAAGTTTCTCGTTGTTTTTCAATCTTTTTACGCAACGAGTATGAGTAGTACCATTATTATCTTACTTATCGTAACCATAATAGGTTGGATATTCTCCACCTTGGTGTCGAATATCCGTCGCAAGGTAAACAAATTGAGTCAGCACCTTAGCAATGAAGAGGGTAATGCGCATGCAGAAGCAGAAGCGTTTGAGGAAGCGTATCAGCAGCAGAGACAATACGAGTCTTACAATAGTATGGTTCAATCGGCTGATGAGATACCTACTCCGACAGTAGAACATGCAAGAAAGAGTGTTACTACGGCTAACGCTGTCAAGTCGAACCTACAAACGAGCAACAAGAATAGTGCTGAGCAGGACGATAATGAGAACGCAGTCCGAAGGAACCCTATTGTAGAAGAACTGAACCTATCCGACCCAGATAATGCTCGCAAGGCGTTTATTGCATCGGAACTACTTAAACGAAAATATTAATTATAAATCATAGAACTATGGCTGTAGTGTATATGACTGCAGAAGGATTGCAGAAACTTAAAGATGAATTAGTCTACCTCGAAGGCGTAGAGCGTCCTCGTGTTATTCAGGCTATTCAAGAAGCACGTGATAAGGGCGACCTCAGTGAGAACGCCGAATACGATGCTGCGAAAGAAGAACAAGGCAAACTCGAATCGAAGATTGCCCTCCTTAAGACAAAAATCATGGATGCTCGTATGATTGATGAGTCACGCATCAACACCAATGAGGTTCAAGTCCTTACGAAGGTAAAGATCAAGAACGTCAAGACAGGTGCTATCATGTCTTATCAGTTAGTGACCGAAAGCGAGGCTAATTTCAAAGAGGGCAAACTCTCTGTTACAACGCCTATTGCAAAAGGCTTACTCGGTAAGAAGGTCGGTGAGATTGCTAAGATTTCCGTACCTTCAGGCATCATGGAATTTGAGATAATGGAGATATCGTTATGACACTCTTCACGCGTATTATCAATGGGGAGATACCTAGTTATAAAGTAGCAGAAGACGACCACTTCTACGCTTTCTTGGATATTAACCCCATGACGAAAGGGCACACTCTCGTTATTCCTAAGTTGCCCGAACCGGAAGCCGATTACATTTTCGACCTTGACGATAAGACATTGGCTGACATGATGGTCTTTGCCAAACGGGTAGCCGTTGGTATGAAGAAGGCTATTGACTGCAAGCGTATTGGCGTTGCTGTCTTAGGCATGGAGGTTAACCATGTGCATATTCACCTTATCCCATTGCAGAAGGAGTCGGATATGCTATTCTCCAATCCGAAACTCCATCTTGAAGCCGATGAGATGGCAGAGATTGCCAATTCGATTGCTGTCGCTATCGATGGGGAGGAATAAAGGGCTTCTCTACACAAAGTAAAGGACTTATATTCATAAAGTAAGTCGTTTATAAGAACAAACAGAGCGCAGACAATGTCTGTGCTCTGTTTGTCTTATGACACCCGGTTGGCAGTATTGTGACCATAAAAGTTCCGCTATACTCATTGTACGGAGTGTTTCATATCTTCTGTTTTATTGGGGGCGTTGATGTATCACTTAACATCTTATAATTTTCAAAATCTTTTATTGGTGTCCGGTAAACTTCCGAATCTGAAGTAAAAGTTCTGGTCTATAGGTCATTTTGCAGGCTGAAAAATGGGTAGTATGTTTCTATAGCTCAT
>CAYNMA010000098.1:0-9560 GCA_964398075.1 uncultured Bacteroides sp.
GTACGCAAATTCTTTCGTACCTTTGCGCCCGTGATATTGACAAATTAAACAATGAACTAACATAAAAAAACCTATCGCACTCGTTGCGCTCCTCTACACACTCTGTATGGGCGCACATGCTGACCTCATCCTACATGAGGATTTTGACCGTACAGTCGGCACTCTTAACCAAGGTCTTGTATATGACATGGGAGCAAACACCGCTGACTGGTGGCACAACACAGGAGGAGCAGACTCTATCAAAGTGGTAGCAGGCTCACTTAAGTACACCGACTATGTCGAATCTAACGGCAACAAAGCCATGATTCTTGGCGGTGCTGTCTCTACCGACCTGCGTCAGTTCGCACCTATCTCCTCCGGCAAAGTATATGCCGCAGCAATCATCAATGTTGACAGCGTAGCAAGTGCTACTTCAGCAGGTGCATTCTTCTCATTAGGCGATGCATCAACTGGGACGTATGCAAAGTTACATTGCTACCAATCAGGTGAAGGCTTCAAACTTGCTGTCACCAAAAGCACTGAAGGAAGTAATGAAATAGAGTACACAAGTGATGTCTATAACACCAAAACAGACTACTTTGTGGTAGTGGAGTATCAGTTTGTGGATGGCGATAAGAACGACTCAGTTCGTCTCTATGTCAACCCAGTCAAAGACGACCAAACAGCCACTATCGAATGTGCTTATTCTAAGCAAATACGTCAAGGAGCTAGAGTGGTAAGTGGTGGCGCAAACACCAAAGCCGATGCAACACAGATAGCATCCGTTGACCTTAGCCAAAGCTCTAATACAGCAGTAGGACGCATCTATGTCGACGAAATCAAAGTCGCTACATCATGGGACGACCTCTTCCCCGCAGAACCTTCTACCCTCATCTTACACGAAACATTCGACTACTCTGCCGGACAACTATCCGCTGGACGTTCTACTAACTGCAACGATAGCACCAAATGGTGGACTATATCTGGTTCATCTAACTACATCAATGTAGTAGAAGGCTCTCTCTCCTATCCTGGTTATGTCACCTCCGCTACCAACAACAAAGCACAATTAAATGCAGTGTCCGGATCAATTGATTGTCGCCGCTTCGTCCCAGTCACATCAGGTAGTGTCTATGCTGCCGCTATCATCAACATAGAAAAAGCTAATTCGGAATACATATTCGGCTTATGTGATGGCGGAACTACATACACATCAAGACTATATGCAAAAGGTGCAGATAACGGATTCCAATTATCTATAGCCAAAGCAGCAGAACTAAAAACAGATATACCATACACAACAGCAACCTACTCCTACAAAACCAACTATCTCGTTGTAGTAGAGTATGTGTTCAAAGATGGAGCAAAGAACGATAGTATAAACCTTTGGGTTAACCCTACTAAGAGTACTACCACGCCTACCCTCGTCTGCGACACGACATTGGCAAATGCGAAAGCAGATATGACGGAAATAGCAGGTGTATACCTCCGTCAGAATAAGAATGGCGCCAAGTTCACCATCGACGAAATCAAAGTCGCCACCGCATGGGACGACCTATTCGAATCGGACTATACCCCAACACCATCCACCACACCAACTATCGCTGCAGACAATGTTATTTACTTCAACGAAGGTTTTCCTTATACAGGCGTGACATACACCACTACTTTTGATATCCTAGCAGAATATCTCACCGGTGATGTCACTCTCACAAGCAATAACCAAGCTGTCACTCTCTCAAAGACTACCCTCACCAAGGCAGAAGCAGAAGAAGGTGAAACGATAACTGCCACACTCCTCACGGATAAAGCAGGTCTTGATAGTACAAAAATCACTATCTCTTCTGCAGGTGCTAAGGACGAAATAGTAAAATCCACTTGGTATGCAATAGCATTGACCCAGTGTGCTACTATTGCAGAGATGAACACAGCAGCGGCCACTGCAACAGATGACGAGGATGTTTATATCAAATACACCGGCGAAGCAGTAGTCACCTACGCCTTCAACCAGGGAGATGGTAACAAATACTACCTGCAAGATGCTTCGGGAGCTATCCAAGTGAACGACCACAATTGGACTATCTCACGAGGCGACAAACTGACAAACTTCGTGGTTTATGCTCGGGCAGGAGACAAGTTGGGCGACATTCAACCTGTAAACACGAACGAAAAAACCGTAACTATCATTAGTCACGACAACGAGTGGACACCAGAGGTAGTAACACTGGAAGAGCTGCAAACCAACCCAGCCAACTACCTACTCCACCTCATCACAGTGAAAGGTATGACCTTCGCAGATGGTGTAACAACCTTTGCAAGTGGTATCAAGGCTAACCAAGGCAACAAGAGCATCACTATTAACCTTCTTACAGACAACAACCTCATTGGAGAAGTTGTTCCAACAAAGGCTGATGTAACAGGTATATCCTCAAACTCAGATGGCAGTGTACTCCGTGTACGCGATAAGGACGATGTCAAAGCCGTTGAAGACGGCAGTCAAACCGCCATCGAGGCAATCACACTCGACCAATTAACGGGCGAATACGAGATCTACACCGTCTCCGGACAACGTGTTAACACCCTCCAACAAGGCGTTAACATCATCCGCCAAGGCGAAAAGACCTACAAGGTTATTCGATAACACTACCCCATACACCCCCAAGAGCCACACGCACTCTCGGGGGTGTATTTTGTTTAAAGAAGACTATACTCGCAAGAAAACAATGAAACACCAATTCCTTTCGGCTGTTCTACTCCTAGCCGCAACACTATCCACCCAAGCCGCAACTAACCTCCTCAGCAACGGAGACTTTGAGACAGCAACATCCTCTCTCTTCGGTGCCGACTTCGACAGTTGGAACTTCGGAGCAGAGATAGCCATCGAGACAACCGACATACACGGCGGCGCACAAGCCTTCCGCACCGTTAATGTATCAATGAAACGAGACCTCAATCAAGAGATCGACCTGCAGTCGGATGTAGTGGGACAAGAATACGAACTATCAGGTTACTATAAAGTCCTCTCTGCCAATGCAGGAGACCTCGCCCTCGCATGCCAATGGAACTACCTACGTCCACAGACAGACACACCCCACGACAGCGTCATCCTCAACCAACCACTCGATGTCACCAACACAGGCTGGCAACAGTTCAACGTCAAGACCACCAAACCGCAAGATGCTTCGAAACTCTACTTCGCCGTAGCCGTAAAGAAAGGAGTGAAAGTCATCTTCGACGATTTCTCCGTCACACACACAGAGAAAACCACACCTTGGTTCACTGTCACACCAGAGACCGTCTCATCGTCCGACTGCGTCTTAGGAGACTCCTCCCTCGTAGCCGACTTCACCATACGACAAGGCAACCTGACACAACCCATCAACCTCTATCTCACAGGCTACGACCCCTCAATGTGGCGACTCGAGAAAACCCAAGCCACAGCTGCCGAAGAGAATATCAAACTATGGTATAAACCTACCGCTGCAGGTAAACACTCAGCCGCTTTCTCTGTCGAAAGTAGCGAGGCATCGACCTATAACAAGCCATACTACTTATACGGCACTTGCATCGACACAACCCAAACACCAACCATCACCATCGCCCCAACTACCCTACCCACGTTCTACGCGAAAGTCGGACAAACAGTAGTCGACTCCGTCCTCCTCACTTCCGAGAACTGCATCGACCACGTATACGCCACTATCACACCCGTAGGCAACGGCTTCTCCATCAACAGTTCACTGTTCCTGAAGAACACCTCATCGTATACCTATATCACTTTCTCACCCGCAGTGGTAGGCACTGTAAGAGATACCATCACTTGGACCACCACCAAAGGACAGAGTCAGACGCTCATCGTCACAGGTGTTGCTACCGAAGCCGACCCCACAGAGGTCGACTGGCAAACCGATTTCCAATGGAACAGCACCGCAACCCCACTCACACTCCTAAAAGAGCCGTTCGACACGATACACCACAACAAGACCCTGCTCTTCAACGGTTGGCAGAATGTAGTCAAGCAAGGCGCACGCCCTTGGTGGGGCTATGAGGACAAGAACAACAACGGTGAACACTGCGCCAAAGCCACGGCGTACATCTCAGGCGTAGCCGACTCCACAATGTACGAGATGTGGCTCGTCACACCCGCACTCGACTTCAAGAACGCCGCCAACAAGGTATTCACCTTCCGAGTACGCGGAGACTACCTACGCGATGGACAGTCGGCAACGCTCAAGATATATTATATCGACGCCACCGACCCCACCAATGCCTATTTCGAAGACCTGAACATCAGTAACATACCCGCTACAGAAGACGAAGCAGGCGACTGGCTCGACTTCCAAGTCAACCTCAACAATCAGACCACCATCGCCGACGTATTCCATATCGGCTTCTGCTTCAAAGGCTATAGTGGCACCACAGGCGCTGCCACCTACCTCATCGACGATGTCTCTTGGGGGCGTACCGACCTACCCGTCATCACACCCAACCCTACTCAGTTGACGGCAACAGTCAAGCCGGCAGAGAGCATCACCCTACCCGTCACCGTTGACGCAAAGAACCTAACAGAATCCATCACCATCACCCTGGCCGGCGACAACAAGAGTAAGTTCTCCGTCTCCGAGACAACACTACCTATCGAAGGAGGCTCACTGACAGTCACCTTCCAGTCGGACACTATCGGAGTACACAAAGCCTACCTACGTATCCGCTCACGAGGAGCAGTCGATGTGTATGTACCAATGGCGATACTTGTAAAGGACAATACGGCCGTAGATAACATATTCAACAATGAGAACCAAGACGGCATAAGATACAACATCTTAGGCCTCCCTGTCGACGACTCCTACCAAGGAATAGTAATCAAGCAAGGCAAGAAGTCCTTCCAGTCGAAGCACTAACCCCGCTGCAATAAAAAGACCGCTGCGCTATCAAACAACGATAGCGCAGCGGTCTCTTATAATATAATCTCTATCCTACTCCGACTTAAGAAACCGATGATAAGTACGCAGCACCTTGCGAACGTACGCATTGACACCCTCCGCATCGCAAGGGCCATAAAGCACCACACTATCTGTAGCGTACGGCTCAGTGTTCAGTTGCGACAGCCAGTACTCAGTGTTATCGGTCCAGATATATGCACTCCGACCATACCGTTTAGCCAGTCGCCGAGCGTCCATGATATGCGCAGGCCCAGCATTGTATGACGCCAAGACAAACTTAGTCTGCTCCTCCTTATTCGATATGAAATAGAATATATCCTGCAGCCGTTTGATATATCGAGTGCCGGCAGCGATATTGTGTTCCGGTATGAAAACCGTAGAATCGTTCAACCCAAAGTTACACGCCGTCTGAGGCATGAGTTGCATCAGTCCTGCCGCACCCGAAGCCGACTGCGCACGAGGATTAAAGCGAGACTCCTCATAGCAAATGGCTGCAAGCAACTGCCAGTCCCAGTCGAGTTCAGACGCATGCTGCTTAAAGATAGCGGCGTATGGTATATTCGACAGTACCTCCTCCATCTCTTCCTCCTCTTCCGCTGTGAGAGCCTGACGCCCAACATGGTATCCGATTGCCGTAACACCGGAAAAGAACAAGGCAATAACGCCCCAAAGCAGTAGTTTCGTTCGTGTATTCATAACCTTATGCATGCTCAATATTCTCCTCAGCAATGCAGGACATCCCATTTAGGCGCAAGAACACCTGCGTGGTCGCTACTACATCCTTCTGGCAGTAAACCGATATGCGCTCTACATCCTTCTCCTTATAGAAAGTGTCAGCCACCTGACTCCCGTCGATATCGTCCTTTGGCGTAGGGATACCAAATATAGCCGTAAGCAGTTTGAGTGCCGTATAGGACTTGAAGTCGCCGAACTTCCACATCTCCATGGTGTCCAAGAAATGCACTTCCCATGGCTTCTTCCCTGCTATCTGCAGACAATCAGGCAGCGTAAGCCCGTTGACCAACGCCCTCCGACACACGAAAGGAATATCGAACTCCTTGACGTTATGCCCGCACAGATTGTGGTAAGGACTAATCATGAACCGCCCAAGCAAGTCGAGAAACTCCGAAAGGATAGCCCGTTCGTCCGTCCCATAGAACGACTTCGTCCGAAGATGCCACTCCCTGTCCTTCATGTAACATATCCCCACCGAGATACACACCACGCGCGCAAACTCAGCATACACGCTCGCTTGCTGCCAATCCTCTGCCGCAGTCGAGACATACTTATCCGGCTGCTTCCGCTGCAACTGCGCATACTTATCGGTCCAGAGATGCTGCATCTCCTCAGAGAGCAAGTCCATACTCTCTGTCAACGGTGCTGTTTCAATGTCGAAGAATAGAATCTTGTCGAGCGATATATCCATGTGTCATTCGTGATGTTCGCTTATCTGCTGCTTAACGAACTTGGTTAAGATATTGATTGCTGCTTTGTTGTGTCCGCCTTGCGGAATGATGATGTCGGCATAACGCTTGCATGGCTCTATAAACTGCAGATGCATCGGCTTCACCACCTTCGTATACCGCTCCATCACGGCTTCGCTTGTACGCCCACGCTCCACGACATCCCGCTGTATCACACGTATGAGACGGTCGTCCGCATCTGCGTCAACGAATATCTTTAGGTCCATCTCGTTCCGCAGTTTCTTGTCGCATAGCGCCATGATACCTTCCACTATCACCACCTCTTTCGGCTCTACATGTATCGTCTCCGCCTGCCGTGTACAAGTAATGTATGAGTAAGTCGGTTGCTCAATAGCCTTTCCCTCTTTGAGCATCTTGATATGCTTCTCGAGTAACGCCCAATCGAACGCATCGGGATGGTCGAAATTGATGTTCTGACGCTCCTCGACAGGTACGTTCGACGAGTCCTTGTAGTAAGAGTCTTGTGGGATAACCACTACTTCGCCTTTAGGAAGACGCTCCGTAAGCCGTTTAACAACGGTCGTTTTGCCTGAGCCTGTACCGCCCGCAATGCCAATGATGAACATGAGATAAGTTGTTTTTAATCACGCTGATGCCTGACCAACGTCGATTGGTTATTACGGATTACAAAGGTAAAAACATTTTTCTAATGTCGCAAGAAAATGACGAATAATTCGCAATATCTCCCTGCAAACACTTGACTATCACCGCCCTAAGACAGTCAAAGCAAAACGCAACGATCAAGCAATTAACACGAGCCTTTAATTGTTAATTGTTAATTATTAACTGTTAATTGACCGTCCCTTTTCATGTTTCTCGTAGGCCGCAATGATTCTCTCCACCAACGGATGGCGAACCACATCAGATCGATTAAAGTGAATGATAGCCACCCCTTTCGTCTCATCGAGTATCTCGATAGCGTCCCTAAGCCCCGACCGCTGCGATGCCGGTAGGTCTATCTGCGTAAGGTCACCCGTTATGATCATCTTCCCTTGCAGTCCGAGTCGAGTCATGAACATCTTTATCTGCGGGATAGTCGTGTTTTGCGCCTCGTCAAGCACCACCACCGCATTACCCAACGTCCGCCCACGCATGAACGCCAAAGGCGCAATCTGTATGACGCCCTTCTCCAGATATTCTTGTAACTTCTGCTTCGGCAGCATGTCCTCCAACGCATCATAGAGAGGCTGCAAGTAAGGGTCTATCTTCTCCTTCATATCACCAGGCAAGAATCCCAACTTCTCCCCCGCCTCTACCGCTGGCCGAGAAAGGATTATCTTCTTCACCTCCTTGTTCTTCAGACTGCGCACCGCAAGGGCAATAGCGGTATAAGTCTTACCCGTCCCCGCAGGACCGATGGCAAACACAAGGTCGTTCTTCTCAAAAGCCTTGACCAGTGCCTCTTGATTCTCGCTCCTCGCCACGATAGCCTTTCCGCTCACCCCATGCAAGATAAGGTTCTCCTGCACCGCCGCCTGAGGCTGCTCACCGTGTAACAACTTGAGTATCTGTTCCTCACTGAGCGCATTATGCTGTATACAGAACGCCTCGCAAAGCCGCACACGCTCCTCAAAGCGCTGAATGGCTTGCTCGTTCCCCGTCGCTTTGATCTGATACCCTCGCGCTACAATGCGGATATCTGGGTGTTGGTTCTTGAGACAGACTATGTTCTGATTGTTGACACCATAGAAGGTAGCGGTGTCCAATGCTTCATTTAGTTCGATAATTGATTCCATCTAGGTATGTCGTTTAGGTATTCGTTATGGTCGCTATATACTTGTGCCACAATAGTTTGCTTGCCGTTACATAACATCAAATACGGCACATTAAGCCGATGGTTATACACCGCTGCTTGGTCGAGCACTATCTGCGAGAGAGCCACCGTCTCAGCCTTGAACTCGATAATCATGATCGGCTCCAGAGCCCTGTTGTACACCACCGCATCGCATCGCTTCTTTAGGCCGGCTACATCAATAGACACCTCCACACCTATAAAGGCATGAGGATAACCATATTCGCTCTCGAGTACGGACAAAAACTGCTGCCGCACCCACTCCTCCGGCGTCAAACGCACGTACCGCCGACGCCATTCGCAGAACACTTCCCGCTTATTATCCCTTACTCTGGTGCGCATCGCATGCTCGTTAACCCCCCTTCCACCGTCACACCAATGGATTCCAATGCGCTCAATGCATCAACCGCCCCCTTCGCTCCTGCCACACTCGCACTAACCGTCGTCGCCACTACAGCCTGATTACCAGACTCTTCCGCCTTATTCTGCGTTTCCTTCGCCGCAGCAGCCGCCTTCGCTGCAGCATTGATCTGCTGAGCAAGTTGCGCAATCACAAAACCACGCAAAGTGGAATAATACTTATTCTGTGAACGAGGATGACGACGGAAAAACGCCTTATGAGCCTTATATTTCGACTCATATTCCGCCCTTTGTGCCGGGTCACTCAAGACCGTTTTCGACTGATTAACAGCCTCCTTGAAGGCATTGATGGTGCGCTGTCGTTGCGGCGCAACGGGACCCTTGTAAGGATTCTGGATAATGTACGCCTGCGTACGCCCATTGCGCGTGCGAAATACAATATTACTCCGGTACGACAACCGACCCGAGATATTAGCGACGGGGGCTTGAAATGTTACTCTTGACATAATTTGATCGAGTTTTATAATGGTTTATGCCGCAAAGGTAGAACTTCTTTTTCATTCTTACAAGCATACTTCATAAAAAATACACCGAATTCCCATCCGAAAAACACAAAATCCATCAAAAAACAATCCAAAATCAATACCGACCCCACCAAGAACCCACAAAGCCCCCTCCCAAATCCCGCCAAGCACCCTCACAAATCCCTCTTCGACCCCTCCAACTACCCTCCCCTACCCCGTCACCTACCCGCCAAGCACCCTCACAAATCCCTCTTCGACCCCTCCACCTACCCGCCCCTACCCCGTCTCGACCATGTCAGCCGCATCCGGCGGACCAAATACGAACAAAACACGGTTGATACACGGTCGATTCGGCTTATTGTATGCTACCCTTAGAACACCCTTAAGCCACTCTCAAACCCCGAATCTAACACATTGAAAGGACTATCTATTGTTGGGGGCGCGGGCGCCTCGCCCGCGGTATAGATACCACGATTGT
>CAYNMA010000099.1:0-9353 GCA_964398075.1 uncultured Bacteroides sp.
TACTACGGTTGCTTTTTCTACATTCGTTGTCTTTTCCATATTCGTTATGATTTAAATTGTTACAGATTAATATAATAAAAGTATCTCAAAAATTTACTGCGACAGTTCTCTTGTGCATACGTTCTACTCTTGTATCACGTTGCAAAGATAGGGTGTCATGTTGCCGAATTACGGCAGCAGAAAATTATTTGTTGCTAAAATTGTAAGATGAAACAAACTGGCGTACCATTTTTTCGTCTATAACGACTGTTGGGAACAAACCCCGCAGAGTAGTATCTACATACTTCTCCCGATTCTTTAAGTACACCTTATTTGCTTTTGTTACGTATTGCACGATGTGTTCGTAGTCCTTGTTCGTTATCTTCCCTTCACGCAGATCTCGACGCAGTTCTGCAAATGACAAACTATGGGTAAAATACCACTGCTCACTGTCCTTTGCATCTAATCCTATTACAAAGGCTTTCAAGTAGTTAGCATGTTTGCTCATGAGCATGTCGTAATAACATGTTTCTTCTCGTGAGGCATCTGCCTTACTGTTGTTTGTAAACTCTTGCTCCTTTGGGAAGCTAATCGAACATCTGCTCGTAAGCAGACCTGTGTTAATTGCATTTGCCATTTCGAACTTTTTTAGGTTAAACATCTTGTTAATTAGATTAAACTGTTTAGTTACCTCGTATCATTTTTCCCACCGTGGCAGCATACCGGCATAGCATGAAGCTCGGTTGGAGCAGCACTTAAGCTGTCTCTGGATACTTTCTCATTTTCTTTTTCTTATCAGCTCTCTACGCTTAGAGAACCATCAACTATTTCTAGTCTTGGGTGGAATGTGGGGCTCGAACCCACGACGGGGGTGGGGGTGGTTGGAACCGTTTTGTCCATTTATCCGATTGATTGTCTGCTTGTTAGTTTAATTGTTTATATTCTGGTTATCTGTTTCGTTTATGAGATGGAGCGTGTTAGTCTCTCGATTTTCCCATTAAAAGTAGGCGTTGTTTTGCGCCTATTTTTGACTCACGTTACTATTGGTTTGACTCCTATTTGGATTTTTTATAGGACGTCCTATAGGACGTCCTTTTTTTATTCGGATTTTTTACAGGGTACCTATGTATGTCCTATATATAATAGGTGATTATTTGGCGGCGAGGAGGTTGAGAAGTTTGGCTATCTGCTCATCCTTGACTCGGAGTTGGTCTTGCAGGGCTGCGATGGTGGTAGCGTCTGCGTTCTGGATATTACCTACACCACCGTTTTGAATATTACTATTATTGTTGTGTATGTCGTTTGTTTTTTGTTCTTTCCAGTTGAAAAAGCGGTTGGGTGTGATACCTAAGTACTCGCACAGTGCCGACACACTCCGGATAGGTAGTGTTTGGTTCTCAAAAGAGGTCTTCATACCTCGATAGGTCATGCCGATGTGGCTTGCAATGCTCTGGACTGTAATTTTTTTCTCAAAAGCAATGTTTTGTAAGTCGTTGTAAGTCATAGGTTTATTTGTTTTTGTGTGAAAAATATATCACTTTTTGCAGGAAATAATTTGCACGTATGGAACATTTAGAGTACCTTTGCACCGCAAATTTACGGAAAGTTCTGCAATATTGCAAGTGTTTCTGCAATTTTGCGTATAAAAAAGTAAGATTAACTAAGTTACAGGAAATATGGAGTCAATATTTGAGCAGTTAGGCGTTACGCGTTGGGAGTATCAGGAGATACACCGTCGTATGTGCGACCCGAAGGGTTGCGTACGATTAACAGAGAATCAGTGGGAGAACAGGGCATACGGCAGGACGCCGTGGTATGCGCTTGAGTTGGTTTGGATGAAGAATGAGTTAGAGGCGATTCGTAAAGAGAAGAAAGCCGAAAAGTTGTCGGAAGCACAGAGGATGGTGCCTGATGAGTCGTCGGGTAAAGATTACGACCCTGTGTTGGAACAATCTTAAAAATCGTACGTTGGGGTAATTAAACAGGTGCGCAGCAGTCGGAATAAGACAGTGAAGACGCTGCATGAAGTTAGGGTCAGCAAAAGAACAAAGAGCAAGCGGTTACGTAGGAGACCGCCGTCGCGTTGGAATGTAGGAAGTGCTGTCACATTGTAATCTCGGAGTCGCTTTGACTATTGCGCACCTTTATTATGAAGCAACAAAATTAAAAGGATATGTTATACAAGATTTATCGCAGGGAGCACGCGGGCGAATACAGCGTGATAATGGACTACAACAGAGAGCGTAGTCGTGCGTTGTGGGAACGTTTTAGAGAGATACCTTGGCTGTCGTATAGTGCGCTGTATGATAGGCGAGATATGGACGCTTTCGTCGTTACGACGGTTATTAACTTGCCATCGCTACTGGCAGAGAGTGAAAGCGCACAGAAGGATAAGTTGTATGATATATGCGCACAGGTGTTAGGTGTAAACGATTTGCCATATCCATGCAGTTTATGAGACTCCATACGGCGGAACAGGAGTACCGATGTCGCTGTTTACGGCGTTGGTATGATACTCGCGGGGGTCTGACAGAACGCAGTCAGCAGCGGAACAGACTACTCCGTATCACGCGGATGTCGCGGCAGGTGTTTTACAACCTATTGAGTGGGCGAACGCTACTGACTAATGACCGAGTAGAAGAGATAAACAGGGCGGTGAATATGGACTGCCTGTTCGATATAGATATATTTACACAAGAGATAGAGAAGCAATGATAGACATTAAATCGGAGATACTGAACAAGACACGAGGCGGACTGGATGTACTGCTGGGACTATACCCTCAGGCGTCGGAGTGTGTGAATGGTACGGCGAAGAAGTTTAAGATGCGCGTGGATGAGCGTACACCATCGGCAACGATACGCGAGCGCGGGGGTGTGTGGTATGTGTGCGACTTCGGGGATGATGGGCGCGAGATGAACTGCTTTGATGCGTATATGAAGGTGAATAACCTGCGATTCTTTGCGGAAGCGCTGCATCAGTTGGCTGCTGCATATAATATTGACATGACCTTAAAGCCGGATGTGAACAAGGCTTTACGTATCGAGTTTGAAGATGTAGAGGGGAATCCGGAGTATAAAGAAGGGGATTTTGACTATAAGGCGAAGGAGCATCCTACGGATGAAGAGTTGAAAGTATGGGGTTCGATGGTGAAAGAAGAGACACTGGCGCGGTATCACTATTATAGTTTGGAATGGTATAGTGCGGTCTCTCGTAACCGCGAGACGAAGCATCTGACAAAGCGGACGGTGTACTCGTCGGCGGATTATCCTATCTTCCTGCATGATTGTGGGGCACATAAGAAAGTGTATTGCATGTTGGCGTACGACAAGGCACACCGTTTTCTACATCTTGGAACGAAGCCCAAAGATTATATCAATGGTCTTGCAGAAGCAAAGGCTGCGTACGAGCGTGCCAAAGAACAGGCTACGACCGATAAGACACCGGTGGAGAAACTGCCGGCAATATGTATCTGCTCCGGAGAGAGAGACGCGATGAATGTGGCGGGGATGGGATACTATCCTATCTGGCTCAATAGCGAGAGTGCGGAGTTGTCGGAGGCGACCGTACGGGGGCTGCATGAGATAAGTAAGCGAGTATTCAATATTCCTGACCTCGATGAGACAGGCGTACGACAAGGCACGCGGCTGGCACTGCAACATCTGAACGTGTATACGATAGAGTTGCCAAAGTGGCTGATGAACTACCGCGACAACAGAGGGAAGCCCTGTAAGGACTTGTGCGACTTCATGCGTTTGCGTCCGGCGAAGAGCGAGTTTGACAAACTGATGGATACGGCATTACAGGCGCAGTTCTGGAACTGCCAATATATCACCAACCGCGATGGTAATATCACGGAGAATATACAGATAAAGACTGTCAACTTATTGTATTTCTTGCGGTTGAATGGCTTTTATAAACTGAAAGACCCTATCACACAGGAGACTCGTCCGTGCCGTATCCACGACTACAAGGTGGAACTGATGGAACCGAAGCAGGTGCGAGACTTTATTCGTGAAGATTTACGCAAGCGGCAAGTGCGCAACGCTATCATGGAAGCGTATATCAACTCAAAGAAGACAACGCAGAGTATGTACGACGATTTAGAGACGGTGGAGGTGAACTTCACTATATCCACTGCCGACTCTCGGACGCTGTTCTTTGACAATGGAAGTCTGCTCATCACGAAGGACGATGCCGTGCTAACACGCGCACAGGACTGCAAGGAGTTCTGCTATCAAGAGAAGGTGATACCTCATGCTTTCAAGCCTATGGAGCGCGCTTTTCATATTGAAAACGAGTGCCTGTATATCGATAACATACGCAGTAAGGTCTTCCGGTATCTCATCAACGGAAGCCGTGTGTACTGGCGTGAGGAACTGGAGAAACGTGCGACAGGGGACGCTGCTGTCGATGCGCAATATGCCAATAATTACCGGTGGAGTATTTATGGGGAACGGCTGACGCCTGACGAACAAGCGGAACAGGCACTATACCTGCTCAATAAGATATACACCTACGGCTTTCTGCTGCACCACTTCAAAAAGGATGATATGGCAAAGTGTGTGTGGATAATGGAGAGCAAACTGACAAGCGAAGATGAGAGTAGTGGAGGTAGTGGTAAGTCGCTGTATATGCGTATCCTGCACTATATGCACCTTGCACAGATAGTAACACTCGACGGACGTGATGGCGATATGACGAAGAATAACCACTTCTTAGACCGCGTGAGTACTCGAACAGACTTGCTTTTTATTGACGATGCCGCAAAGAACTTTCCTTTTGATACTTTCTATGGTAAGATTACAGGACAATTAACCGTCAACCCAAAGGGAACGCAGTCGTTTGAGATAGACTACAGAGAGAGTCCTCAGACGGTGATATCGTCCAATTTTCCATGGCGTGGCGACGACAACTCCACTCTCCGGCGGCTGCTTCCGGTGGTCTTCTCTGACTACTACCACGAAGGGAGTAATGGCTCATACAACGAGACGCGCAAAGTATCATCCGACTTTGATGGGCAAAACCTGTTCGGACATGACTACACAGAGGAAGACTATAACGCAGACTATAACTTTATCGTCAACTGCATACAGTTTTATCTCGAATACCAAGACAGGGTAGTCCTGCCGCCGATGGATAAAGTAAGGCAGCGCGTGCGGTATAACATGATGGGCGACAACTTTGTGGCGTGGGCGGATACCTACTTTGCAGAGAATGATGGAGAGCCGAATCCTAAACTCGACCACCTGCTCATCAAGCAACAGGTATACGACGACTTCTGCAATGACAACGGACGAGACCTGAAGAAGTCGGCACAGTCCTTCAAAAATAAACTCAAGATATGGTGCCAAGATAAAGGATATGAGTTCTGCCCGCCGTGTATTAAAGGTTATAAAGCCGAGACACAACGTATCACACAGAATGTCTACTATGGCATCACGCGTAAATCGGTGGAACTGCTGTATATACGTACCTCTCCTGACAAACCTATCAACGAAACACCTCCATCACTATAAACAAAAAGTCCGGAATCCGAGAGCCGCCCTGTGCGGCTCTTTTTTATGCGCCTCTTTCACTGAAAGATAGCAGACGTTTAATACTCCTATTAAGTTGTACCTTTGTACCACTATACTTATATAAGTATAGAAAGTTATTGAAAATCAATAAAATAGAAAGTGGTACAAAAGTGGTACAACTTTGGTACAAAAGTGGTACAAACTTAATAAAGGGGGCTCTCTATCACGGCTGTAAAATTCTTTGTTGCAAGATTTTGGTAATCCGCTCGTGCCGGTTGTAACTTTGTGGTCGGAATCGAAAGAATCGACGCATGAAACAACTTATACAAGGGTTATATCTGATAGGTAGAATAAAAGAGGCAGCCGAAGCCACCTCTAATCTCAGAGCAGACAACCGCCCGATGTCTGTACAGGTTCTTTGCACCCCTGATATCCCGTAACCCGATAGAATGGTAAATGTGCAAACCATCTATGGAGGCGGATGGATAAGATTTAACACCGCAAAATTACTACTATTCAAGCATATAAACAAATTACAAACAATAAAATTACAAATTTATGTCAACTTTCCTTCTTTTTTACCTTGTAGGCTCTATCATTGCAGCCATCGTTACCATCGTGTACTTCCGCGAACAGGGCATCTTCTGTCTTTCGGAACTACTTACGGCGTTACTCATCATCTTTACCTCTTTTATTGGTATTGCTTTCGTATCTTTCAGCGCACTTATCAATATGATATGTATGCACTTTCACGACCCTGTCATCTGGAAAGATAAACGCAAACATTGATATCACTACTCGCTAACTATTGAAAGAATACTGAAAGACATCTTTCACTACTGAAAGAAACGACCCTATTCCTGAAAGAGAAGTGAAAACAACCTGAAAGAACATACCTTTCAGCCTTTCACTCATTGAAAGAACATTGAAAACAAGCACCTTTCACTGAAAGAACCATGCAACTATCAAAGCGACTATTTATCCGCGACGGCTGGTCTTTTGACTCCGACAGATATACCACGAAGCACACCTTCGAGGGTAGGATAGACACACTCACTATCTATTATAACTCAATGTACCCATCAGGTGAAAGAGTAGACACGTGGTTCCTTTGTAACCGAAATCGTACTGACGGCATGGTTATATCAACAACAGAACAACTACTGATAGCAGCAAAACAGATGCAGTACGAAGACGCTATTATCAACGAACTGCAAGAAATCAATAATAACAACTAAACAATAAAATTATGGCACGCAAATCCATCAACTTTAATGTCTCAGAAGCCACTTATGCGCTCGTCAAAGACATCTTCCCTGAAGCCGTCGGCACCGACGACAACATGCGACAACTCGTAGAAGCCTTTCATTATAAAGAAGAGCATCCGGAGCAGGACGAACAAGAACAGGGCGTATATATACAAGCACTACAAGACGATAAAAAGCAACTCGAACAACAACTCTCCGACCTGCAAGACCAACTCTCCTCGGCAACCGCTCTCAATGAAGCATACGAGAGTAATATTGCTGACTTACAGCAGCAACTTGCCACTGCTAACGAGAACAATAAAATCAATGAAGATGCTCTTAATAGTCTCCACACACAACTACAAAATGCGCACGCAGAGAACGTCAACAGCGAAAGCAACCTCCTAAAAGCACTCCAACCCTTCACCGCCGACCTCCTACAAGAGACTGCCCGCCGACTATCCGACAAGTACAACCGAGAAGTAACACCTCTCATGGTACTTGTTGACATGTTCCTACGTTATACCATCGAGCGCAATGCTGAATGGTTTTATCCGTTCGTACTCACCAACGCTGACATCATCACCATTGCACACGACCACAACGAGAAAATAACATCCATCGCACAAATACGCAAAGCGTTAAATATCTAACTATGAACACCGACTTTATCCTTCAGATGGTAAAGCCTTATCTGCCTACCATCACGCAAAAGTTCCTGCCACAGGTCAACACCGAGATAGCCGCCGCACTCTTCCATGAGGACGAAAACCTCGAAGACGGCGAAGTAGAATCCGTCTTCCTTATCTCACGAGACGGCAAAGATGCTTTCATACGTACTGCTCAACTCGACCAAGATGCCCGCATAGTACGAACATCCGCACCGCGCAAGGTATCAGACTATCTCAGCGATATCATCAACCAAGCATTCACCAAGTAATATGGGAAGATAATGAAATTACTACAGCAGGCGTAAGACGCACCACTGACATAGAAAAAAGAAAAGTTTTCTGGGAGAGTTGCCAACTGCCCTCTCTGTAGTTCTCGCTTCTACATCCATTTACCACAGATACTACCTTAGGCGAGCGCTCTGCGTATGGCTATTAGACCATCAAACTTTCCGCAAAATTACTGCTAATCACCCATATATGCAAATAATTATGAAAAAAATAACAAAATAATCTACTAACCCACTAATCCCTTACTATTATGTCCGTACTCGACAATATCAATCCACCATCACAGCCTACCTCCGACTACAACTTCCAAGACGGAGACCTCGACTTCATCAACGAACTTGAACAGCCCAAACAACCTATGGATATCAACGAGCGTCCTGACTTTGAACCGCAACAGCAACAGCCCGACGACCTCTTCATAGAAGACGATGGACAACACGATGAACTCATCGCTGCCGCCGTTGAAGAGACCGCCACACTCGTAACCGACACCATCGACTCCGGTGCTGCCTTTGGACTCTCGCTCATCAGCAAGAATCCTATCGAGTCCCATCGCGCGACTGCCGACCAAAAGTCCCGCATGCGCAAAATCATCTATGTCTATTGTGAGAAGACAGGCGGATACATACCTCTCTGGTTACAACTCGTCATCCTCATCATCGGTATCTATGGCACACAGATTCCTGCTGCCATCGACGCACGAAAAATGAACATGCTGCAAGAGAAAGTCAAAGAACAGGAAGCCAAAATCAAAGCCTACGAACTTGAGAAACAATCCCAGCAACTCGCCGACCAACTGCTACAACAAAAACAACAAGACAACGCCTAACATACCTAACCATGCCCCGCTCTGCCAAATGTACACTCGTCCTCGGATTCAACGGCACAGGTAAGACAACCTACCTGCGCTCGCTACTCGAACACATGCTCCAAAATGCCAACGATAATAACCAACGACTCAAAATCCTTATCGTAACACCCGACGACACCGAATGGCAAGACTACCCTGAGAATAACCTCGACACGCCCGACGACTATGTCTTCAATGGTATACAGCGACACATCTGGCAGGAACAATACGCCGACATCAAGCATTACTCCTTACAACGCATCGCGCTCTTCAATAACGGCATCATTGTCTTTGACGACTGCAAGGTCTACTTTGGCGACAACCTACCACAAGAGATAATCAACCTCTTTGTCCGAAGGCGACAGCGTTCCCTTGACGTATTCTTTGTCGGACACGGCTTTACCACCATTCCGCCGCGCGCTTTCACTTACTATTCCGACGCTATCCTCTTCCGTACTGTCGACAACATCGACCGACGGAAGAACTGCATCTCTAACTTCGACTACTTCAAAAAACAACAGGCACTCGTCAACCACCGCGCACAGAAAGACCCGCACTATCACATCCATATCGCCAACGACCAAGTATGAGAACGTATCCAAAACATATTGCCAAACAAGGCGCTTTACATATCCCTTACGCAGAAAACGATATTAGGGATTATATTCGTAAATGCTTAGAAAAGTATAAAGGTAAAACATATTATAACAAGCAACTTGGTGTAAATATCATTGTTACTTCGCACAGTATACGTGAGACAATGCAAAATTGCCGCGTTAATCGACAATCCGCTAAACTT
>CAYNMA010000100.1:0-9314 GCA_964398075.1 uncultured Bacteroides sp.
TTTATAGTACTTTAGGGATGTTATAAAAATTCCACGTTTCGTTATTTTGTTATTATTTGGGATGTTTCTCCACTTTTTCAAAAGCAATTTTAGAACATCCATTTAGAATTTGCGTATCTGTATCTTCATATCATAGCCGTAAGGCGTCACGTTGGAGATAGCATCGCTCGAACCCAACTTACTCGGGCAGATCAACTTCCCTTCGGCAGCGTTATACTTAAGGTAGGGCAAAGCCAGCAACCACCCCGACAGCACACTCGACGAGGACACACCATACTGAAACTGAATAGGGTCAGCGGCATCGTTGGTGGTCCAACAGTCCTTCACCACTTGCGAGTACTCGTCTAAGGTATACTGGCGGTAGCGCAGCAGCACCACATCTTTATACACCAACGAGTCTTGGTCGGTGTCTCCTGCCTTGCTCAAGTGAAAATAGCAGTAATCGCCCACCTGCAAGTAGTCTTTCTCGCCCCAGTTACCGTCCTCGGGTGCTTCGTAGATGATATTAATCTCATTGCGTGCAATATAATCATCTATCGTCTTTTTCTCTGCCTTCAAGTCTTTTGCGTAGGTCTGGCTCCCCGTGCAACTCTGCATACACAGTACGGCAGCAAGACCCAACAACACAATACTTATGAACTTACTTTTCATATTCCTAGTCTATTGTTCGAGTTTCTAAATCGATCTTCACATTCATATAAGGTGGCACCTCATTGCTTCCCGACACGCCATACGCCAGATACCATGGCGATAGGATACGGCATGCTTCGTTTCGGCGCATCTCCAGCACCATTGTCTCAATAGCCTGCAGCGTCTCACCTTTGCCGAGCACGATCACCTCCTCGCTGTCGACCAGTAACTGCCCATCTAAGGTATACACCTGTGCATGGAGCAGCACCTGTTCGTCGCGTTTCCATCGAGGTTCGTCGGTGCGTTGCAAGTATTTGTACCACACGTTCCACTCACTCAGCACATAGCCCGAGTCGACATGATTGACATACTGCGCCAACTCTCGATCTGCCTCCACAGCCAGTCGCTGGTTCATGAGCAGCAACGCCATCTCCGACGAGTCTTTCTCGGTGCGGTGACTCGGTGCTTGCGGCTTAGTACGTTGGCAACCTACTATACATAGCAAACAACTTGCCAATATGGCTATTCCCAACCGTTTCATCTTAATTGCACTCTTTTTTCTTATACTCGCTCGGTGTCATACCATACACGGCCTTAAAGCACTTCGAGAAATAGCGGCTGTCGTTCATACCTACCATGTAGGTTATCTCCGTGATGTTATAGGTACCCGCTTTGAGCAACTGTGCGGCGCGCTTGATACGGACCTCGCGAATAAACTCGACCGGCGACAAGCCCGTCAGGCTCTTCAGTTTATTGAAGAACACGGTTCGACCCAACGCCATCTCGTTCACCATATCCTCCACTACCAAGTCGTTGTTCTCCATGTTACGCTCCATGAAGTCCATCAACTTAGCAATGAACACATCGTTAGGCGACTGCTTCTTCACCTCCTTAGGCTCCAGACTCAATAAGGTCTTGCGGTAGTTCTCTTGCAACAGGGCACGCTGATGAAGCAGGTTCTGCACGCGCGCCTTGAGGTACTCCGACGAGAACGGCTTCGTGATATAATCGTCAGCGCCACTATGCATCGCATCCAAGCGACTCTCGATGTTCGACTTCGCCGTGAGTAAGATGATAGGGATATGATTGATGTTCGAGTCTTTCTTGATGCTATCGGTCATCTCCAATCCGTCCATGTTAGGCATCATCAAGTCAGAGATGATGATATCGGGCACGATCTCTTTGGCGATCTCCAGACCTTCCTTACCGTCGTGCGCCAACTTCACATGGAACTCGCTCTTGAACATATTAGCCAAGAACTCGCGCATGTCATCGTTATCCTCCACCACGAGCAGCGTCTGGCCCTTCTGAGCGTTCTGCTCGCTCTTGTCTAAGATACGCATAGGCTCTTCCTTCAGCGGCACAACCTGCGACATCGACACAAAGTCGACATCACTACCGAAATGTGTCTTGCCCAGTCGGAACATGATAGAGAAGGTCGTACCCTTGTTCACCTCACTGGTCACCTCGATATATCCCTTGTGCAGGTCAACCAGTTCCTTCACTAAGTTCAATCCGATACCTGTACTCGACACGTTCGAGTAGTTCTTTATCTCGTTCTGCGAGGTGAATCGCTCAAAGAGCACCGACCGTTTCTCCAACGGGATACCCACGCCCTCGTCGCTCACTTGCACGATGGCGAAGTTCGGTTTCTGCGATATCGTCACCTTGATACGTTTGCCTGCCGGCGTAAACTTAAACGCGTTCGACAAGATGTTATACAAGATGATATCCACCTTCTCTCTATCCACCCACACCTTCAATTCGGTTGTCTGGTTCTCTATCTCGAAGTTGATATGCTTGTCGTAAGCATCTTTCGAGAAGTTAGCACAGGTCTTCTCGGTCAGTGCGGCAAGGTCGGTCTCCTGCACCTTAAGGCGCATCTTCTTGTTCTGTATCTTGCGGAAGTCCAATATCTCATTGATCAGTCGCAGCATCCTATTACAGTTGTTCTGCACAATCTCCAGTTGGTCACGAACACTCTGCGATATCTTCTCGGTCTTTAAGATGTTCTCCACAGGTCCCGATATCAGCGTCAACGGCGTACGCAACTCGTGCGATATGTTCGTAAAGAAGCGTAACTTGATATCCGTCACGGTCTGCTCCAACTGTACCTTATGGCGCAGGTCGCTGTATGTCAAGAACAATCTAAAGGCAATAAACAGCACGGCTAATATCAGCAGCACATATAACGCTATAGCCCAGCCGGTCTGCCAGAAGGTCGGACGAACCTGTATCGTCAGTGTACGCATGTTATCGGTCCATATACCCTCCGAGTTGGTGCTCTTAACGCAGAACCGATACACGCCTGGGCGAAGGTTCGTATAAGTCACCCTTCGAGTATCCACATAGTTCCAATCCTCGTCAAATCCTTGCAGCATATACGCATAGCGTATCTTGTCGCCGTTCTCGAAGTCCAATGCGGCATACTCAATACTGAACACGTTCTGGCTTGGCTGAAGCACAATCTTATCCGTATAAGAGATACTCTCATCCAGCGGCGAGTCCTCGCCACCTATCGCCACTTCCTTGTTGAATAGTTCAAACCGAGTCAACATCAACGGCGGCACCTCATCGGAATGCAAGATGAGTTGCGGCATGAAGGTACAGTAACCATTATTATAGCCCATCACCATCTTACCCGTCTGCATCTGAAGGACTGCCCCCTCGCTGAAGTAACCATATAACACTCTGTTCAGCGGGTCGAAATACTGCGAAGTATTCTCTTTCGGGTTATATCGCATCACCGTACGCTCCGACACCAACCACAACCGACCATAACTATCTTCCAGTATGTTGAGGATGATATCATTTGCCAGTCCCTCTTTGCTCGTATAAGCCTGCAGGGTCACGGTCTGCGTCGTGCTGTCCGTCACAATCTTATTCAGCCCGGCGCCATAACTACCGCACCACAACTGACCCTCTTTGTCTTTATGTAGGCAGGTGATATCATAATAAGGTATAAACTCGCACGACAACTGTGCTATCCGCACGCGCAGCAGACCACGCGTCGTTGCAGCCCAGAGCACACTGTCTCCGTCCAGCAACAAGTCGCGTACCTGACCCGCGCGGTTCATCGGATACTCCAGCCACACATTGTCGCCATGGATAAACCGTCCATCACGCAAGATATTCACGCCGCCGCCATACGTGCCGAGATACAGCGTACCATCCTTTCCTTCTTCTATCGAATAGATATCTTGCGACGATAACCCCCATTGCGTGCTATCCACTTCATAAGGACGAATACTCCATGCCCCATTCGCACCACGGTGCCCAACGAGCAGACCTGCGCCACGAGTACCAAACCATACATCGCCATGCGCATCTTCATGCATACAATAGACCAACTCATTGATAGGCAGTGTTCCACGCTTACGCAGGTTACTGTCGTAAGCCTGCACACTCCCACTCTTATTCGCCATCAGTACATCGCCATTGCGCAGTTGGCATATAGCCCTCACTTCACTCGAGTACTGCTCCGGCATACGAATATCCACTACATGGAAAGGCGAGGGCTTCATGTTCACTTGGTCGATGCCCTTATCGTAGGTACTGATCCACAGTATACCCGAACGGTCAACATAAGCCGTGTGGATCATGTTGGTCAACTCCTCGATAGGAAACTCCAACTCATCCTTCTCACGGTTATACCTACCAAAACCACCACCGTTTGGATTCACCCAAATGTCCCCATTCATATCCTCTAACATGATGAAGTTAGGCGCAAGCAGACCCTTATATCGCTCGTCCACATCAGGCAAGAGATGCTTCAACGACTTATCACTCACCCTATAACGGAAGATACCATCCTCCGTATTCTCTATCCATACCATGCCATGCGAGTCTACATCCACCGATAGGAACTCGTCAGAGTGTATCATCGACATCGTAGTGCTCGAGTATTGCTGCAGACGTCCCGACTTGGGCTGATAGACATAGAAACCGTCCGACGAAGTAGTAAACAAGATACTGCCGTCCTCCAACGCCTGCAAGTCGGTGATAGAAGTGATCGTACCTGTCTCTATCCGCTCAAAACGCTCGTCCTCCATCAAGTAACGCCATACGCCACCTTGGTCGGTGCCAAACAAAAGACTGCTCTTATCCACATAGCACGCCACGATCTGCTCCTTGTTTCCTTGCGGCGAGAAGGTCTTATCCGTCCCTTGTGCGTCCACACGATGCAGCGTACTGCCGTCCGCAAACCACACATTCCCGTCCGTATCGGTCACAATAAAATCCGACAGACCGGTCAACGGGTAACGAGTCACCGTCGGTTCACCATGCTCAAGCGAATAGCATACCTTCACTATATTCTCCAAGCCCACAAACCATAACTCGCCTGCACGGGGCTCCGTATACAACGGATGCGCATGGTTATGCAGATGCTCTATCGGTTCGTCCAACGAATAGAAACGCTCCGTATGCTTGTCAAAACGGTGAAGGTTACCATCATACGTCTGTATCCATATCGACTGCAACGAGTCCTCGTAGATGAAATGAATACGGTTGTTCTGCATCTTCTGACCCGACTGAGGCGTCGACTTATAAGTCGTGAACGTGTGCCCATCGAACCGGTTCAGACCGTCCCATGTACCAAACCACATATAGCCATCATGATCCTGCAAGATAGCCATCACTGTGTTCTGACTCAGCCCATCTTCCACCGAGTAATGCCAGATGCTATACAAGTATTGCCCATCGCCCTTCTCGTCTGCATGCACCCACGAACCAACCAGCAGACCAAGGCATAGCAATCCTATTCGCCACGCTTTTCTCATATCGTCTATTGATTATCCAAACCTAATAAGTACTGACCATAACGAGTCTTGCCCAACTCTGCACCCAACCGATGAAGTGTCTCGGTGTCGATCCAACCGTTGCGCCAAGCAATCTCCTCGATGCAACTAACATAGAAGCCTTGCCTGTTCTGTATCGTCGCAATGAAATTACTTGCATCCAGCAGACTGTCACAGTTGCCCGTGTCAAGCCAAGCGAACCCTCTGCCAAACAACTCCACATGCAGTTCGCCCTCTTCCAAATACACTTTATTGAGGTCCGTGATCTCATACTCACCTCTTGCCGATGGCTTCAGACGAGCCGCTTTCTCGCATACACTCTCATCATAGAAATACAACCCTGGCACCGCAAAATGACTCTTAGGCTCTGCAGGTTTCTCCTCCAACGACAATACCTTTCCGGCCCCATCAAACTCCACAACACCATAAGCACGAGGGTCCTTCACATAATAACCAAACACGCACGCACCCTTCTCTATCGACGCTGCCTTGCGCAACATCTTACTGAACCCTTGCCCATAAAAGAGGTTATCGCCCAATATCAAACAGCCCTTATCCCCGTTCAAGAACTCACGCCCTAACACAAAAGCCTGCGCCAATCCGTTCGGCACCTCCTGCACCTTATACTCCAATCGCATACCCAAACGACTACCATCGCCCAACAACTCCCGAAACATCGGCAAGTCACGAGGCGTCGAGATAATCAACACCTCCCTGATCCCTGCCAACATCAACGTCGACAACGGATAGTAAATCATGGGCTTGTCATAAACCGGCATAATCTGCTTACTGATGGCTTTCGATAGAGGATACAAGCGTGTCGCACTTCCTCCCGCTAAGATAATTCCCTTCATAACGTTCTATTATATAATGAATAACGCAATAATTTTCAATCAATCCATAATCAACCGTCTGTCACCCCCAAGCCAATATATAGCCCATTCCCAACTACCATCACGTCCATCCCAAACTAACATCCCGCCCATTCCCAACTAACATCCAGCCAATTCCCAACTAACATCCAGTCAATTCCCAACGAAAATTCAGCCAATTCCCAACGAAAATTCAGCCAATTCCCAACGAATATTCAGCCAATTCCCAACGAATATTCCACCCTCATATCGCCAATAACCTACTGTCGCCCAGTCCCTTAACACGTATCTCCCTACTCTCTCCAACCCGTCACCCCCACTTTCTCAAGAGCCCAACACGCCACAATACGCACTGCAAAGATACAACAATTTATTATCTTGCACAAATCCGAGATAAATTTCCCATGCCAACCGCCATAAAAACACTATGATCATAGCGACAACATGCTGCCCAAGTCGTGTCAAGTCTGGGTGATTCTTGGGTGATTCTTGGGTGATTCCTGGGCGATTCAGCATACCGGCACTATACCACGTGATACCCTCACCCAACCCTCACCCCACCAAAACACTAACATTTATTGATGTCAATTTAAGCATATTGATAATAATGTTTATTTCAAAAGATGACTTTTGCCTATTGCCATCTTGTTGATGATTGTTTTTGCCTTCATTTTTTTAGATTTTTTTGACCACGTATTTTATGCCAATCAACGACAATACGCCGTAGGCGTCCGTTTATATTCCTAAACTCCTAAACCCAACTCAACCAATTAAACTTCTCCTAAACTCCTAAACTCCTAAACTCCTAAACCAATAAACCAATAAACCAAAATTTGCGTACTCCCAAATAATTCCCTACCTTTGCACCCCAAATAAATCACGTCAATATGGAGACAACAAAGAGAATCACCATCATCGATTTTGTGGAGCGGTACACCCGCCAGTTCGCTGAACACACGTTCCTACGCGAGAAAGTCAATGGTCAATGGACCGAAACCACCTTCACACAGACGCGCGAAGAAGCACATCGCCTCGGTGCAGGCTTCATGGCGCTCGGCTTGCAGAAAGGCGACCGAGTAGCACTCCTCTCCGAAGGCAGAAACCTATGGGTACTCGGCGAACTCGGTATCCTCTACGCCGGCGGCGTCAATGTCCCACTCAGCATCAAACTCGAAGAAAGCAACGACCTCCTCTTCCGACTGCGCCACTCCGATGCCAAGTATGTCGTCGTCTCTGCAGGACAACTGCCTAAGATACGACGCATCATCAACGAACTACCACTCATCGAGAAAATCATCGTCTTCGACGACGTCGAACTGCAAGATAAAGAAATGACCATCAAGACCTTGCAAGACCTTGGCGACAACTTCCTCCGTGAACACGCCGACGACTTCAAGACACGATACGAGAGCGTCGGACCCGACGACTACGCCAACATCAGTTACACCTCTGGCACTACCGCCGACCCTAAAGGCATTCTCCTTACACACCGTAACTACACCGCCAACGTCGAGCAAGCACACTCCGTCATTGGCATCGATGTCGACGATGTCATGCTCATCATACTGCCTATGGACCACTGCTTCGCACACGTCGCAGGATTCTACACCATGATGTCCTACGGTGGCAGTATCGCTACCGTCCCTGTCGGCAAAACTGCACTCGCCACACTCAAGAACATTCCCGTGGCTATACAAGAAGTCAAACCGATGGTCATGCTCTCCGTACCCGCACTCGCACGCAACTTCCGAAAGAACATCGAATCAGGCATTCAGAAGAAAGGCAAGAAGGTGGAACGACTCTACAACTTCGCACTCAACCTCTCTATCTCATACAATAAGGAGTACTACAACCGTGGCGGCTTCTGCCAACTATGGAAGAAACCGCTCCTCGCACTCTTCGATAAGATTCTCTTCAAACAAGTGCGACAAGGCTTAGGCGGACGCATGAAATTCTTCGTCGGCGGCGGAGCACTGCTCGATATCGAACTCCAACGATACTTCAACGCCATCGGAATACCAATGTTCCAAGGCTACGGACTATCCGAAGCCACACCTATCATCTGCGCCAACTCACCTGGACACTGCATCTTCGGATCATCCGGACGAGTAGTCAAACCCATGGACATCAAGATTTGCGATGCCGAAGGCAACGAACTACCTTGGGGCGAGAGAGGCGAGATAGTCATACGAGGCGAGAACGTCATGGCTGGCTATTGGAAGAACCCGAAAGCCACAGCCGACACCGTCATCGACGGATGGCTACACACCGGTGACATGGGCTACCGAAAGAAAGAACACCCAGAGTTCTTGTGGGTCACGGGTCGTTTCAAGTCACTCCTCATCTCCTCCGACGGCGAGAAGTACAGCCCAGAAGGCTTCGAAGACTCACTCACCGACGGCTCCAAGTACATCGAACAAGTCGTCTTGCACAACAACCAAGACCCCTATACTATGGTGCTTATCGTGCCCAACAAGGAACTACTCAAGACCTACGCCAAAGACGCTGGCAAAGACCCTGACACCGAAGACGGCAAACGACTCATGCTACAGAAGATACAAGACGAGGTCGATGCTTATAAGAAAGGCGGTATCCACGAGGGCATGTTCCCCGAACGCTGGTTACCTACGGCTATCGCTGTCTTGCCCGAACCCTTCACCGAACAGAACCACTTGGTCAATAGCACCATGAAGATTGTCCGTGGCAAGGTCGAGACCGCCTACCAAGACCGCATCGACTACGCCTACACACCCGAAGGCAAAGACCTCTTCAACCCCAAAAACCTCGCCTCTATCTAACAACAAGACACAAGATATCAGATACAAGATATTAGATGTCATAAATGATTTAGATAGAATAAAGGATTTAGATAGAGTAAAGGATTTAGATAGAGTAATCCGATACAAACAAAGTAATCCGATACAAACAAAGCCATCCCCAAGTCTCCGAACAAGAGCCTTGGGGATATTTTTAGGGTAAGCGGTTTGGCATACTCTGCTTGGGGACGCGGGCG
>CAYNMA010000101.1:0-4505 GCA_964398075.1 uncultured Bacteroides sp.
TGGGAGATAAACTTCGACACCTGCGAGATATTCCTCAACAAACCCGAATAACGATTTAACTAACTAATATCAGCCCCTTTTTTGGAGGGACTGGGGAGGTCAATATGAAACTACTAATGATTGGAGCACCGGAGATTATATTCATCGTGCTCATTGTGTTGCTGCTTTTCGGCGGCAAGAAGATACCCGAACTCATGCGTGGGCTCGGCAAAGGTGTGCGTTCGTTCAAGGAAGGCATGAACGATATCGAGGGTGAGATAAAGAAGCCGCTCGACGAGCAACCGAAACAGGGTGAACAGCAGACCACACAGCAAAGTCAACCCACACAGACATCCGAGCACCAACAAGACACTCCTGCCAATGGACAGCAACAATAACGAACAGAAGATGACCTTCTGGGAGCACGTGGAGGTGTTCCGCAAGGTTATCTTCCGTTGCTTGGCGGTGTGGGCAGTATGTGCCGTGGGGGCGTTCTGCTTCAAAGACACGCTCTTCGGGGTGTTGTTTGCGCCGTCACGGTCGGACTTTGTGCTCTATCGGGGACTATGTTGGCTCGCCAATAAGACGGGCTGGGCGTCACTATGTCCTGGCGACTTCCAGACACAGTTCATCAACACCGAACTGGCGTCGCAGTTCATGACGCACCTCGAGGTGGCACTTATCTTCGGCTGCGTGGTGGCGTGTCCGTACCTGATAATTCAACTCTACGGCTTCATTGCACCGGCACTCTATCAGCAAGAGAAACGCTATTCAGTACTGCTCATCACCTTCGGCGTGCTGCTGTTCGTAGTGGGCGTATTGCTCAACTACTTCGTTATCTTTCCTTTTGCCTTTCGGTTCTTATCCACTTATCAGGTACAGGAGGCGGTGGTTAACCAGATTGCTCTCAAGTCGTATATCTCAACGCTATTGGTACTGTCACTGCTAATGGGTATACTCTTCGAGATACCTATCGTGGCGTATTTCCTTGCCAAACTGGGGCTGATTGATGCACCTATGTTGCGTCAGTATCGCAAGCACGCTTTCGTGGTGCTGTGTATCATTGCCGCTATCATCACGCCTACGGCAGATGTGTTCACATTGCTGCTGGTTACTGTGCCGCTCTATTTCCTCTATGAACTAAGTATTCTCGTGGTGAAACATGTTAATCGGACAATTTGACGATTGACAATTGGGCAATTAACAATTAACAGTTAACAATTAACAGATAGGGGATGTTTGTTGGAACAAATATTGCCAAAATGGTTCAAATATTCCATGTTAGGGACAGGGAGGTCCCAATATGCGTGGTCAAAAAATCTAAAAAACATTCTCCATTAAAGATCGTTAAAGGACCGTTAAAAGGATGCGCGGGGAGGTCTTGTAAACGGACGGCTTCGCCGTATTATCATTGATTGGTCGTAAAAGGAGGGTTGGGCAATTAACAATTAATAGGCAGAGCGGATGCAATCGAGCCTAGCGGCTCGAACGACACGGGGGCTCGATATGGTATTCTTGTTCAGCCCACTGGGCTTCACTCGTTCCGGCAGACTCAGTGCTTCGCACCTGCCTTCGCTTCACGTCTCCACAATCGTGGTCTCCACAATCATTGTTTATTCAATCGTAGTATCTTATTCGCAGGCGGGGCGCCTGCGTCCCCAGCGTGTTTGCTTTTCTTCTAAAATAGAGCAGTTGTCGGGGGCGGAGATAGGCTGTTTATCGGTAAATAGCGGCGATTTGTGTGGAGAAATTGCTATTTCGTCGGTTTTGTTGCAGGGAATAAGATAAAAATGCTTACCTTTGCATGCGCTTTTTTGGACGCGGTGTGTGCTTTGCATAAGTATGATGTATGCGCTATGCGCTATGTGCATGTATGGATGTATGGATGTATGGATGTATGATGTATGGATGTATGGGGTATTATGAATGAGAACAAACAATAATAGATAATGAAAATTCAAGTAAGCAAAGTAAATCAGCCGGCATGGAAGGAGATTAATGTCCATGCCAATCTGCCTGAGAATCTCAAGAAGTTAGAAGAAATAGCCTACAACTTGTGGTGGGTGTGGAACTCGGATGCGAAGAACATCTTCCGCAACATCGACAATGATGTATGGCATCAGTCGAAATCGAATCCAATCGTGTTATTGAACCGTATCTCCTATGATAGGTTGCTGGAGTTGGGTAAAGATGAGCAGTTTATGGCTCAGTTGGACCAGACTTATGCAGCCTATCGTGCTTATATGGACGAGCCTCGTGACACGAAGAAGCCGAGTATCGCCTATTTCTCGATGGAGTATGGTTTGTCGCACATTCTCAAGATATACTCGGGTGGTCTTGGTATCT
Organism: uncultured Bacteroides sp.; assembly: GCA_964398075.1. Lineage (GTDB taxonomy): Bacteria > Bacteroidota > Bacteroidia > Bacteroidales > Paludibacteraceae > Colicola. The sequence continues at coordinate 2,326 of CAYNMA010000101.1, forward strand.
TGGCCGGTGACTACCTGAAAGAGGCATCGGACTGCAATGTGGATATGACGGCAGTAGGTTTCCTCTATCGTTATGGTTATTTCACTCAGACACTCTCTCCAGAGGGTCAGCAGATTGCTAACTACGAGGCACAGAACTTCGCTAACCTTCCATTGAAGCAGGTGAAGAACGCCGATGATACGCCAATGGTTATCGAGGTGCCTTATCCTGGTCGTGTGGTATATGCATATCTATGGCGTGTAGCCGTAGGTCGTATCAGCTTATACTTACTCGATACGGACAATGATATGAACTCGGAGTATGACCGTCCGATTACTCACCAACTCTATGGTGGCGATTGGGAGAACCGTATCAAGCAAGAGATCATGCTTGGTATTGGTGGTATATTGGCACTCAAGAAACTGGGTATCAAGAAAGATGTATACCACTGCAACGAGGGTCACGCTGCGTTCATCAATGTACAGCGTTTGGTAGACCTCGTGCAAGAGGAGGGATTGACCTTTAATCAGGCGATGGAGGTAGTTCGTTCGTCGTCGCTTTATACTTGTCACACGCCAGTGCCTGCAGGACATGACTCGTTTGAAGAGGGCTTGTTCTACAAGTATATGAGTGAGTATCCTGCTAAGTTGGGTTTGGACTGGGGTCAGTTTATAGACTTAGGTCGTGAGCACCCAGGTACGAACGAGAAGTTCTCGATGTCGGTGTTTGCATGTAACGCATCGCAGGAGGTTAACGGTGTAAGTAAGTTGCACGGGACGGTGTCGCAGAAGATGTTTGCTCCTATCTGGCCAGGTTATTTCCCAGAGGAGTTGCATGTTAGTTATGTGACGAATGGTGTTCACATGCCAACATGGACGGCATCGGAGTGGAAGAAAGTATATTTCCAGACCTTCCCGAAGGGTTGGTATAAGGATCAGTCGAATCCTGCTATGTGGGAGCCGTTCAACAGTCTGCCGGACGAGGTTATATGGCAGACTCGTATGTCGCTTAAGACGAAGTTGATAGACTATATCCGTGAGCAGTTCCGTGAGACATGGATGAAGAACCAAGGTGACCCAAGTCGTATTGTTCGTGTGTTGGAGGAGATGAATCCTAACACGCTGATTATCGGTTTTGGTCGTCGTTTCGCTACTTATAAGCGTGCTCACCTGTTGTTCACCGACTTGGACCGTTTGGATAAGTTGGTAAATAACCCGAACTACCCTGTACAGTTCTTGTTTACGGGAAAGGCTCACCCAGCAGATGGTGGAGGTCAAGGTTTGATTAAGCGTATCATTGAGATCTCTCGTATGCCACAGTTCCTTGGTAAGATTGTGTTCCTTGAGAACTACGATATGCGTCTTGCTAAGCGTTTGGTATCGGGTGTAGATATATGGTTGAACACTCCTACTCGTCCCCTTGAGGCATCGGGTACATCGGGAGAGAAGGCACAGATGAATGGTGTGCTTAACTTCTCGGTGCTTGATGGTTGGTGGCTTGAGGGTTATGTGAAGGGTGCAGGTTGGGCTTTGACTGAGAAGCGTACTTACGAGAATCAGGCTCACCAAGACCAGTTGGATGCTGCTACTATCTATCAGATGTTGGAGAGTGAGATTATCCCAATGTATTATGCAAAGAACTCGAAGGGTTATTCGCCCGAGTGGATACAGACGATCAAGAACTCGGTTACGCAGATCACTCCTCGTTTCACGACGAAGCGTATGATGGACGATTACTTCAATAAGTTCTACAACAAAGAGGCAAAGCGTCATGCGTGGTTGGTAGCAAACAACTACGAGAAAGCGAAGGAGATAGCCGCATGGAAAGAGAATGTGGCAGCGCACTGGGACGCAATTGAGGTGCCAGAGGTTGTTATCCCTGAGCAGTTGACACAGAACCCACAGGTAGGTGAGTCGTATCACTTGGCTGTGACGATCGATACGAAGGACTTGAACGATAGAGGTATCGGTATAGAGTTGGTAGCCGTTCGTGTTAACTCCCAGAACGAGGACAAGCTCTATGAGGTACAGGAGTTGCAGTTGGTTCGTACGGAGGGTTCGAAAATGTACTTCGAGACGGACTATCAGTTGGATTATGCGGGTGCGCTTAAGTTTGCGTTCCGTATGTTCCCGAAGAACGCTGACTTGCCTCACCGTCAGGATTTCTGCTATGTGCGGTGGATTTAAACAAAAATCCCTATC
>CAYNMA010000101.1:4605-9234 GCA_964398075.1 uncultured Bacteroides sp.
TTTCACGTTGGTGATTTCATGTTGGTGATTGCTGTTATTTTTTGTTGAGGGCGATGTCGTAGGCTTGTTGGTAGTACCGGAAGAACTCTTTCCAAGAAGCCTTTAGTGCAATGGCGTTGGCTGCATTGCGTGCCTTGTCCTGTTCCCAATCGGTCATAGCGACATACTGGCAGATGGTGTCGGCGACAGTGCGTACGACATCGGGCCAGTTGGAGTCGGTGCGGTGCACTACTTCGACGCCGTCCTTGATGTGCTTGGAGTAAGGCATAGCCCATCGTCCGAAGCCAGCGAGGTCGGTGGTGATGGTCGGAATATGGAAGGCAACGGACTCGAGAGGGGTGTATCCCCATGGTTCGTAGTAGGATGGGAAGACGGTGAGGTCCATGCCGATGAGTAGGTCGTAGTAAGACATCTGGAAGACGCCGTCGAGTCCGTTGAGGTAGGATGGTACGAAGATGACTTTGAGGTTGTCCTCCTCTCGGTTGTGAATATCGAGGTACTCGAGAGTGTGCATGATAGGGTCACCTTGTGGGTTGTAGAGTAGGTGTGTGGTGACATTATCGGTGCGGTGTGCGGGGTCTTGCATGCCTTTCTGCCAAGCGGGTATAAAGAGGAAGGCGACAATATCCTTGCCGCTCTGGTTGCGTTGGCGCACTTGCTTGAGTGCATGGAGGTAGATGTCGATGCCTTTGTTTTTCCACTCATACCGTCCGCTGGTGCAGATGAACTGAGTGTTCTCTTTGAGTTGGTAGCCGAGTACTTGCTCTGCCACTTCGGTGAGTCGCTTGCGTGCAGCATTGCGTTTGCGGTGGTAGAGTGTGACGGTTTGGGGTACGAACTCGCTTTCGAATCCGTTCGGCGTGACGACGTCGGCTGGTTTGTCGAGCAGTTGTTGGCACTCTTTGTTGGTTATCTGACTAACCGTTGTAAAACAGTCGGCGTAGTGGGCAGCCTGCTTCTCGGCGGAGTGTTTGGCTACCATGTTGAGTTCCTCAGCCATCTGGTCGCCGTGGTATCCTGTGAAATAGTCGTATAACGGCTTGTTGTTGCAGGCGATAGAGCGTCCGATGGAGGTGGCGTGGGTGGTGAAGAGGGTGCCTACTTTGGGTAGTGCTTCTTTTATGTAGAAGAGTCCGAAGGCGGTCATCCACTCGTTGAAGTGTGCCACGACCTCGTGGTTCTCGAGGTGCAGGAAACGGTAGAGGCTCTCCATGGTCTTGCCGGCGGCGTAACCAAAGAGTGAGGACTCGTCGTAGTCGCCATAGGCGGGTAGGGAGTTGACACCGTAGAGGTCCCAGAAGTGTCCGTATATAGCGTTTTTCTGTTCCCAGAAGTCGTTATAGTCGACGAGGATAGCGATAGGAGCACTTGGGATGTTCCATCGTCCGATGCGAACATGTAGTCCTTCTTTTAGTGCTTGTTTTTTCCAGTCTTTGAGTAGTGTTTTTACCTCTTTGAAATAGGGGCAGATGTTCTCGTGCCAGACATCGGGTCCGACGAAGAACACTTTATCGTGGTGTGCGTCTTGCATGGAAGAAGCGCGTGTGGAGAGGACGGTGTAGATACCGCCGACATGGTTACAAACTTCCCAACTTGTTTCGAAAATGTACTCAGGAGTTTTCATCTTAATATACTCTTTATCTTATCTTTATCTTATCTTTTTGTTTCGTCAATAGCGATTGCGGTGATGCCGGTGATGGTGTTGATTTGGGTAGGTGTTGCGATGGTTTGGTTGTTCTGCGTCTGTATGAGCGGCATGTAGGCAACACCTTGTGTAGTAGTGAAATAGATGCGGTTGGAGGTGTAGGAGATGGTCATAGCGCCGAGTGCATCGGTGGCGAGTTCCTTGGGGTAGGTGCCGTCGAGGTTGCACACATAGAGATGACCGCCGGCGATGTAGTAGATTTTTTGCGCCATGGGGTCGGCTATGAAATGCGTTATGGCGGTGGATGTCAGTATGTTAGCGAGTACGGCTTTGCTATCGTTGAAACGGATTATACCGTTGCCGGTGGACCACAGATAGGTGGTGCCGATGGCGCAGATGCCTACGCTGTTGCCTTGGCTGAGGCTGGAGAGACCCGATACGTCAGCCAGACGGTAGGAGACGGTGTCTTGGAGCGTGATGTTACTCTCGGTGAGGGGGATACGGTGGACGGCATTGAGGGAGCCCCAATAGAGGTACTGGGTGTCGATGTATCCTACTTGGAAGGGCTTGCTGGCGGTGGCGGTACTGTTCTGCACGAATGGGGTTAACTGTTTGGTGCTGAGGTTGTATCGGCTGATGGCGGACGACTGCAGGATATAGAGGTCGTTGCCTTGCGTGAGGAGGTCGGCAGGGTTTTGGACACTTTCGATAGCGAGGAGTGTGGGGTCTTCTACGCCGTTGCTGAAGAGGCGTTGGCGTTCGATGCCTTGGTTGGTAGCCATGATGAGGGACGGGGCTTGGTTGTCGTGTATGTAGAATGACTGTCGGATGTCGGTTCCTTCGTTTTTAAGTGAGACGAAGAGCTGGACATCGACGGTGGTGTCTTTGCTAAGGAAGCAGACGGTGATGGAGGGATCGGTGGAAGTGCCCTCGGTGATGACGGCGCATTCAGGGAGTGTCCATTCGTACTCAACGGTCTTATTATAAGGGTTATAGACGACGGCGGTGAAGGTGCATTCCTCTCGGTAGACGATGCTGTCGGTGGAGGCGGTGAAGGTGGGGATGGTGTCGTAGACGGTTATCTCTTTGGCACATTTGCGGTATCGGCTACTGTCGGCAGTGAGTGTGATGGTGTAAGTGCCTGGTTTCTTGTAGGTTTTGGTAGGGTTTTTGAGGGTGGATTGGCTGCCATCGCCGAAGTTCCACACCCATGAGTCGCCTTCGGAGGTGAGGTTGGAGAAGGTTATCTTTTGTCCTGCTCGTGGCTCTGTGGGCGAGTAGGAGAAGTTGACGGTCTTGTTGTTACAACTGCAGATGCAGATGAGTAGGGCGATGAGTAATCCTTGTTTTCTCATTATAGTAATGATGTTATATTTTCTATTTTGGCATCGTTGGCAGGAAGCCAGTGGATGTCGTTATCTCGTCGAAACCATGTTGTTTGTCGCTTGGCGTAGTGCCGTGAGTCCTGTTTGATGAGGTCGACGGCTTGTTGCAGGGTCAGTTCGCCGTCGAAGTATCGGAAGAGTTCCTTGTATCCGACGGTGTTGAGGCTGTTTTGTTGTCGCCAAGGGTAGACGTTCAATGCTTCTTGTAACAAACCTTGTTCCAACATGGCATCTACTCGACAATTTATTCTATTATACAGTTCATTTCGGTCTCGGTAGAGTCCCACTTTGACGATGCGGAAGGGTCGTTTGCTACTGGCATCGGCAAAGCCTTTTCGGAAGGCGGAGTAGGGTTGTCCGGACTCCCGGTAGACCTCGATGGCGTGTGCCACTCGTTGTGGGTTCTGCAGGTCAACACGCTGATAGTAAGCGGGATCGACTCGGTGTAGTTCGTCTTGTAGGGCGGTTAGTCCTTGCGTCTGTAGTAGTGTTGCCACCTCGTCTCTTGTCTGTTGCGAGATGTGCGGTAGGTGGTCAAACCCTCGGCTGATGGCGTCTAAGTAGAGTGTGCTTCCGCCGGTGAGTAGTAGGACGTTGTGGGTTGCGAAGAGGGTGTTGATAAGAGCGAGAGCATCTACTTCGTAGGAGCCGGCGGAGTAGTTGTCGAGTACGGACTTGCTGCCGACAAAGTAGTGTTTCACTCGTGCCTGCTCGTCGGGTGTTGGTGCTGCCGTGCCGATGGGTATCTCACGGTAGATCTGCCTTGAGTCGGCTGATATGATGGGTGAGTCGAGTGCTTCGGCGAGTGGTATGCTGAGGGCAGTTTTGCCCACACCGGTAGCGCCTAAGAGGATGATGAGGGTCTTCATGGTCTTCTTAGGCGTTTCGGCTGATGATGCTCTTTATCAAAACAGGCTATTGTCATCGAAGTTCATGTCGCCAAAGCCGTCGGCGTCGAGTTCGTCGTCGTCGAACTCAGAGTCACCAAAGAAGTCCTCGTCGAGGTCGATGTCCTTGCCACCTTTTGCAGGTGCGGTGAGAGGGTCGATTTCTTGGAGTTGTTTAGGCGCTTTGCCTTCGGAGACGACGCATTTGGGTTCTTTGAGTTTGCCGGCTTTGATGGAAGTGAGTTCGCCGAAGAAGCCTCGTTCGTACATTTGGTCGAAGATGTAGTAGAGTTTCTGGTGCAGTTCGGTGATGAGTTCGCTGAGGGTGGTGGACTCCATGACGTAGTTGTCGTATTCTGCGGAAGACGGCATCTCGACGAGTGTGATCTCTTGCTCTTTCTCCCAGTCGTCGTTGCAGAGGAAGAAGGAGGTCATCTGGTCGTCAGGGTAATTGACGGCTTTGAGGATGGCTTTGTGTAGGTCGAGGAAAGTGGCATCGGCATCGATCTCGAAGACCCGCTTGAAGTTGTCGACCTCGTCGGACATGAAAGTGATACGATAAATCATTGTAGATTAGTTGTTTAGTTAGGTTATAATATATGTGTGCAGGGTTTTGTATGTGCCCTGCGTTATGCGAGTTGCAAAGGTAGGGAAATGTTTTGGAAGGTGCAAGGGAATTGTTTAGGAGTTTAGGAGTTTAGGAGTTTAGGAG
>CAYNMA010000102.1:0-9227 GCA_964398075.1 uncultured Bacteroides sp.
TTCATTTCTCTGCCGCTTGCGGCAAGGAAAAAAAGCAAAACCACGCAGTAGCAAGGAGAAATCAACAGCTTGGTGTTTTTCTATAATTTTCAAAGGAGCCTAAGAAACCTTCATTTTCTTCAATTTTTCTTGCACGCAGTGCAAAGGAGCTAAAAACAGTGCAAAGAAAACCCGCACGAAGTGCAAAGGAGCTAAAAACTAAAAAAGCACGAAGTACCATGAATCTCCGCCAAATACTCCTGTTCCGTCTGTCCAGGCGTAGGAACAAACTCGCACTTCGACAGCACCCCAAGCGCCGCAAAATCCATGATCGATGAATAGCCGCTACGGGCAATGATCTTTTCCGCACCCAAAAGATAAGGAAGCAGTTGCGTATCACTCATATACGGCACAACCGTCACATTCTTCCTCGTGAACTTACAATATGCCGCCTGCGGTCGCCCTTGCACCACCAACAGCGTCTCCACCATAGTCTCATACCTCTCCACCATAGCCTTCTCCAAGCATGTCCGCTGCGGTTCGAGTCCCGAGAGCAACAGCACCGTATGATAACTCATATCCGCCTGCGGCATCGTCTCTATGCTCATAAAACGCGAGATTGGACCAATATATCGCACATTCGCAAGTCGCCGTTTAGGGTGCGAGAGCACACCCGCAAGCGACGGTTCTTGTTCTTTATCGGGCACCCACACCTCAGCATAATGATGCATAATCGTGCGATGCACCGCCTCCGCCACCGGCTCCAGCCAACGCCATCTTTTAGGCAGACAGATATGCAACTGATGCGTGAGGTAGACACAGGTCGTCTGCTTCGAATAAAACGCAAAACGATTGTCCGACACCACCTTATCGAACATCTCCATCGAGATCAGTTGCTGCAACGCATAATAGTCCTGAATCATCCAATAGATCAGATGCGGCAGTTGTCGCAAAAGCGTAAGTGTCTGCGAGTTAGACTTAGAATAATGCAGACGCAGGTGCGGCAACTCGACGTGTCTCAAATGAGGATACCGCTTGCGCAGTAGCGTCATACTATCGCCATCGCCCGCCAACACCACCTCGTCACCTCGGCTAAGGTAGAAGTCGATGATAGGGATACAACGAGTAGCGTGACCGAGTCCCCAGTTGAGCGGTGCGATAAGGATCTTCATAATCAAACCGACACCGTCACATCAAACCCCTCTCCTCGGAGATGATCAGCGATAGCTTGCATCGTAGCAGGTTCTATCTTCTGCAGCGTCTCCACAGGCGTTGCACGGTCGATGACATAGATCATGATATGCCGTGGACGAAGACGATCCACCACCCTATACCACGCCGTCAACTCCTCTTCCGTAGTATTGTCAATCGTCACCCCATCGTGTTGCCCACGCAAGAAACAGGTCTGCAAGGTGAAGTCGCCATCGAACTGCTGCAACAACTCCACAATACGTTCCACCGTGAGGTGCGCATTGACAGGCTGGTCGATTCGTCGCATCGTAGTATCGATAGCCGAGTCCAACTTAAGGATACGCTGGTCCACACGCTTCAACGCCTCCACCACATCCTCACGGAAGAGCTGCGTCGAGTTACTCAGCACCGCCACCTTCGCCTGCGGACAATATACATCACGCAGTCGGCAAGTCTCGCCAATGATATCGGCAAACCGAGGATGCATCGTGGGTTCACCATTGCCCGAGAATGTGATGACATCGGGCGTGATATGCTGTTCCGTCAGACTACATAGTCGCTGTTCTAAGGCTTCGCTAACTTGTTCTACAGTAGGCAGTTGCGGCGCAGCCACAGGCGTATTGAACCCACATTCGCAATAGACGCAGTTGAACGAACACAACTTATTCTGCAGCGGCATCAAGTTGACCCCCAATGAGACACCCAGTCGCCGACTGTGGATAGGTCCATATACGATTTCGGAAAATAACATATTCTTTGGACGTATGAATGTATAATGTATGAATGTATAATGTATGAATGTATCGTTACCGTATTCGTTGTCCTAACGCCTTGCAGAGCATCTGCTTCACTTGTTCCAAGAGTGGCAACTGCTGCAGGAGTTGAAGCATCGTTTCATCTTCATGGTTCTCTTGCGCATGTCGCAGCATCTCGCGCAAAGTGTCGATCTGCCGTTTGATGATAGCCAGTTTGAGTTCATAGATCAACCGTGGCGTCAGTTCCGCAAGCTCGTCAGCCTCCTTCGGCATCGCCACCTCCACTTTCACATTCTCCGAGATAGATTTCTTGCCATATATCTTACTCAAGGTATACTGTTCGCTGATAAGGTCACTAGCAAGGCTACTGATCTTGGGGTCAGGATGATTGCAGAAATAAGTCTCCGCCTTGAAACCCTCGTCACCAAGGTGCACCCGCAGGTCATCAATCACCTTATTATAGACCGGGTTATCGAATCGTATCTCGTCGCTATCTAAGTCCTCAAGCACATATTGCGCCACAGTGACCGGTTCGCCAGCCTCAGTCGTCATCAAGGTCTTTTCACCATGACGGATAAGCAGTTGCAACAGATTGCGTATGTTCTTGTCATATTTCTTCTCGCTCTGCTCCGAGGCCGAGAGAGTGACCATCTGCTGTATATCCGTGATAGGTTTCGTCGTTGTCTCACCCGTCTTATCGCCGCTTGTCGAAGACGAAACAGACTGAGTTGTCGAAGATTGCCCATTGCTCCGTTGTTCTTGTTGCTGCCATTTGCGTTTCTTGAGCTCTTTCTCTTTCTCGTTACGTTTTTCTTCAATGACATTCAAAAGCGTCTTTTCCGATATACCCGTCAGTTCGCTGCAGTCTTTGGCGTACGAGGCACGCTTAATACTATCAGGGATAACCGAGATAGAGGTGACGATATCGTTTATCGCAGCGCTTTTCTCATCCGTATCAGGCTTTGTCCCTTGCATCAAGAGATTAGTCTTGAAGTGTATGAAGTTTTGCTGATGATTCTCTATAAACTGAATAAAGTCCGATGCGTTCTGCTTCTGGGCAAACGAGTCAGGGTCTTCGCCGTCAGGCAACAGCACCACCCTCACATTGATACCCTCTTCCAACAACATATCAATACCTCGCAGCGCTGCATGGATACCCGCCGCATCACCGTCGTACAGCACCGTCACATTCTCCGCGAAACGGTGTAAGAGCAGTATCTGATGTCGTGTCAACGAGGTGCCACCCGACGATACCACATTCTCAATACCCGCCTGATGCATCGAGATGACATCCATCTGTCCCTCCACTAAGTAACAAACACCCGCTTTGGCTATGGCCTGCCGCGCGACGGAGAGCCCATAGAGCTCGTTCTGCTTAGAGTAGATAACCGAGTCCGGCGAATTGACATACTTGCCCACATGCTCCTGCTTCTTGAGGATACGCCCTGCAAAAGCCACCGTCTTACCCGAGACCGTGTAGATAGGAAAGATAACACGTCCACGGAAACGGTCGTAGTACTTGTCATACTGCGACTTGCCGCAGAGACCCGTTGCCTCGATATACTTATCAGGGAAACCTGCCTTATGCGCCTCGTCATACAGAGCATTCTTCTCCGGCGCATAACCCAAATGAAACTTACGGATGATGTCTTCCCTCAGACCGCGTTCCATAAAGTACTTCAAACCGATATTGCGTCCTTCCTCCGTCTCCCAAAGGCATTTCTGAAACCATTCGTTAGCCCATTCATTGAGGTTGAATAGTCCCTCACGCTCCGTCTGCGCTTCACGCTCCTCATCGGTCATCTCTCGCTCTTGGATCTCGATATGATACTTCTTCGCCAACATCCGCAACGCATCAATATAAGTGCATTGCTCCATACCCATCACGAAGTTGACGGCATTGCCCGCCTTACCGCAACCGAAACATTTGAAGATGCCCTTCGCAGGAGACACTGTGAACGAACCGGTCTTCTCCTCGTGGAAAGGACATAAACCAATAAGGTTTGCCCCTCGCTTGCGAAGAGTCACATAGTCCGACACCACATCCTCTATTCGTGCTGCGGCTACTATGCGTTCAATGGTCTCTCTGGGTATCATCGCTTAGAAATTGAGGAAGTAAATACCTATCTTGATCGACCACTGGTCGAAACGCCCACGCATCTTATACTCGTTATCCGTATTCGTCGAGCAGTCGAATTGTCTATCTTTATAGTGGTTCACAATACCGAAGTCGTACCCTCCACGGATATAGTAGTTCTGAAACTGAAAACCTGCACCTACACCCCATGTGAGGTTCCATGGCTGATAGTCAGTCGTGCCATCACCATCGGCATCCGTCGCATAATGACTCGCCTTGGTCGTCGACGAGGTCTTGGTCAACTCGTTCTTCTCGTAAGTGGTCTTGTCGAAAGAGAAAGTGTATTGAAATGCCGGACCCGTATAAACAATAAGGTAGGTCTCCTTCGCAATCTCAAACTTATACTGCCAATCAATCGGCACCTCTATCGTATGAAACTGCGTACGAGTCTTCGTCTTGTCGGCTGTAGCAAAACTGCTCTTGGCTGTCCAGTCCGTATGATTGCCTCCATAAGTGTAATTCACACCCATACGAAACCCAAAACCCTTAATAAGCGTAGCGTCGTACACCAACCCCACCTTCAAACCGTTCAATTTGGTCGAGGTCGACAGTTTCTTAGTACTCGATAGCGAGTTCTCACGCAGTATCGGCTGCGCAAAACCCATCTCCAAACCCAACGACTGCGTCTGCGCCTCAGCCGCCAACGCACTGAGACTCAATAGTAACACTGCTAAGATTGTCTTTTTCATTATCTCTTTTTATCTTGTTATTATCTCTTATAATTACCTCTTTAATGTAGATTTATTCGTATTCGCGTCTCTACCCGATCGCTTATTTCCTTTTCCGCTTCGGGCATCTTTTTTATCCGGAATCTTCTGCTCTTCTGCCGGCTCCGCAGGGGCTGCCACTTCTATAGCACTCCGGTCCGTCTTCATAAACACATCGCCTGGATACTTAGGTCGCACGACATCAGCCCAGAAGAACCCACCTAAGCGGTCCGTTCCCGAAGCGATACTATCCAACGGATGAAGCGAACCGGTCGTGGCTGCCGTAAAGACGATATGATGTATCTTTTTCTCTTCAAGATAGATCTTTACATAACTGCTCTGCGTCTTGTTCATACCAATGAAACTGCCGTCGTCCTCCTGTGGGAAGAACACCGTCTCAGCATTGCCGTTCACGTCCACTTGTCGCAGTTCACCCCCACGCACATAAGCATACATCTCTTTACCCGCCATCTGGTCGAACTTATCCACATCCTCCTGCTTAACAGCCAAAGCATTACCTATCCCGTGCGCATAATCGACCCCACCATTCCGCATATAGACATACACACTGTCAGCCGATACCTGATTCTCATCGCTCCAACAGATAGGTCCTCCGCACAGCGTCATCACAGAGTCTTTGCTCACATACACCAACGAGTCGCACACCATCTGCATGTCTCGTCTATAGACGCGTACACCATAAAAAGCCCGCACCCGTTGATACGATGTGTCTTGCCATAGCGTATCCGGTGTCATCGCTATCGAGTCCCGTCGCAGGGAATCAAACGTCATCACCACAGGCAACTGATAAGGCACCTCCTCCGTAAACAGCGTGTCAGCGTGCATATACAGCCAATCCTCTTCCGACCAATCGACAAACAGCGCACTGTCCGTTGCATACCCATGCTTGCCGTCTTCATACACCTCACCATAGTTGCCATACAAGGTCTCTTTCCGCACACTATCCGCCATCTCGAACTGACGATAGAGCCTACCGTACCCTACCCGCTTATCGTAATAAAGCGAGTCACCTGTCAGCGTCTTGCCGTCTTTGTGGATAATCTTCGAACGGTCCATCAATAAGGTCTTCTCCGTCTGCGTGTTATACCAACCACGAGTCGACAGTATAGTCGTCTCATCGCCATAATCGATACGCGTCGGACCTTGCAAATCCGCAATATGCGACTCGGTGTTATAGTTGAGCGTGTCGGCTGTTAAAACGAATTTCGGATGCGTCAGCACCACCTCATTGCGGAAAACAGCCTGATTGTCATAAGGCGTATATTGCCCCCACTGTGAAGTCAATACATTAAGCGAGTCCTGCAACTCACCACCCGAGAAGTAATAAGCAATATCCCGCACACGGTCGTAGTTCAGACTGTCCGTCGTCAAGGTCGTGTTCCGGTTAACCAACCGCACATTCCGCCGCAAACGCGCAATCTTAGTGTTACCGTCATAATACAACACATCGCCGTAACCCGACAACGTATCACCTTGCACAAAGCGGATATGCCCAAACGCATCAAACGAGTTCTCTTTCTCATAGAAATAGGCACTGTCGCAATACATATACGCGTCCTCATGTCGGAAGCACACATTACCCTTAAGCAACTGAGCATCAGGGTGTAACTGCTCGTCAAAAGATAAGGTCTCGCACCGTTCAAGATACACCAAGGTCTCTTTCTGCGCCATGGTGTTGGTCACCGCTAGAAATAACGCACCAAATAGTATCCAACAACGAGAATGTCTCATCCGTCTATTGCTCCTTTACCCAATTAGGAAACTCAAAGTCGCAACCACGCCACTCTGGGTCGATATAGATGTAAGTATCCTTCTGTTTCTGCAGTATCCACTTGTGGATAAACCGCTCGCTCTCTTGATTCTCATACATCGTACGGATAGTCTGATAGTCGTCCACCAAGTTGGCCTTGTGTACATCCAACTTCGACTTCAACTTCACAATCACGCACACCTCTTTGTTCTTCGTCTCGTCCATCATAAAGAACGGCTTGCTTATCTCGCCCACGTTCATACCATGTATCTGACGAGCAATCTCAGGAGGCAACGACTGGTACTCAAACTTAGTAGCACCCGTTTCCTGATTCATCATCACACCCGCGTTCATTGCCGTGTTCTTGTCCTGCGAGAAGAAAGCCACCGCCTGTTCAAAAGTCACTTTGTTATTACGGATAAGGTCCGCAACCGAATCCAACTTCATAACAGCCTTCGTCTTATCACTCTGCGAGATACGAGGCTTCAACAATATATGGCGACAATTGATTCGGTCACCACGCTTCTCAATCAACTGAATGATGTGGTAACCATACTCCGTCTCCACAATACGACTCACCCTACGCGTATCGCTCAGGTTAAAGGCCACATCCGCAAACTCGGGCACCAACTGACCTTTACCTACGAAACCCAACTCACCACCTCTTTTGGCACTCTCCGTGTCTTCGGAATAGAGTCGAGCCAACATCGAGAAGTCCGCATCACCACTGTTCACACGCTCCGTGAAGTCACGCAGACGCTGCTTCACACGGTCTATCTCCTCTTGTGGCACCGCCGGCTCAAGACTGATGATCTGCACCTCTACCTGTGCCGGAATAGTCGGGATACTGTCAGCACTCAGTCCGGCATAGTAACGACGTACCTCTGCCGGCGTCGACTTGATGTTCTCCGTCAACTTCTGCTGCATCTGCTGTATCACCATCTGATTACGAACCGCCGTCGTCATATCCTCTTTCATCTCCGACATAGGCTTGCGGAAATACTCCTCCAACTTCTCTTTCGAACCTATCTGCGAGATGTAATAGTTCAATCGCATGTTCACCTGAGTGGCCACCGTCGACTCACTCACCTCCACCGAGTCCAACTCCGCCTGATGCAAAAACAACTTCTGCACAGCCAACTGCTCAGGGATAAGGCAATAAGGGTCACCCGAGATCTCTTGACCCTCATACTGCGCACGCAATCGCTCCTCTTCTACTTCCGAACGTAATATGGCCTCGTCGCCTACTACCCATATCACCTCGTCTATCACATTGTCTTGCGCTTGCAACGCCGTCATTGTCAGCAACATCGCACCGACCATCACTATCTTATTCAGTCTCATCATTCTCTGTTTTTTCGTTCTCTATCTTATCGTTCTGTATCTTGTCGTTAAATACTACTTTCTTCATCCTTACTGCCTGCTGATACATCTCGTCCCTTTGCTTCTGCAAAAACTGTACTTGACGCTGGTTCAGCAACGCTTTTACTATCTCGCCATGCGCATAATCCATCGGCATAGCCTCACCCTGTAGGTGCCGATCCGTCACACGAAGCAAGTAGATATGCGTCGAATCACTGTTCTCAACCAACTGATTATGACGCATCTCCTGTTCTTTGTCCTTCGAACTGACTCCCATACGCAACATCACCTCGTGCATCGTCTGCCATTGGTCCGAAAACAACTCATAAGAGGTCGCATACTGATATGCATACTTCTCAATCTTCTCCAAGTGCTCATCCGTCAAATCACCCATCCAACCTCGCAACTCACCCACCTTAGGAGCGTCCGAAGGCAACACCACCAGCATTCCTCGCACAATATCTTCGCGCAACACAAACCGGTCCGAATGTTGTTGATAGAAAAATTCTATCGCTTCATTATCAACCTCTTTCGGCATACGCTTGTCCACCAGTCCTTGCTCGTACTCATGTACATACAAAGTCCGTCGATAGTCCTCCACCATCTGCTCAATAGCATCCGCCTGCTCCGACGAACGCTTCGCCTTGTCATACAGCAAGATATTCGTTGCCCAACGCCGTATATACTCATCCGCCAACCGCGCACTGTCCTCCACACTGCGAGCACCTGCCGTCACCGCATATAAGTCACTCTCATGCAACGACTGCCCATTCACCGTCACCACCGCATCGCCCATCTGACGCCGCTGGATATACTCACAACCCATCAACAGCCCCGCCGCCAAAACATATACTATTCCATTCCTAATCTTAAGCATATAAGTACACATATAGTCCGCAAAGGTACGCAATCTTTCTCATACCTACAAATGCCGTACCACCGAAATCAGGGCAACCGCATCAAAATAGCCGATTATTCATTGAGTTTATGATAATCATAGCCAATGAAAGCGACCTTGCTGGGGACGTGGACGCCTCGTCCGCGATACAGTAGAGACGGTATTGTATACCGTCTCTCCAAATCAACTGTTCTAATAGTCAATGTTTTATGTTTAATTGATGTCAATACGACGTAGTCGTCCGTTTATGACTTCTTGATGCGTTTGCCATGCCGCCGAAACAACAACAACAACAACAACAACAACAACAACAACAACCATCCCAAAATACAATCTCATCTTTTTTTATGATAATCGCATCTACCCCTTACATCGCTTGCGGGAAAGATACTACGCAATGTGGAGACGACGCGCCCCGCGTCGTTCG
>CAYNMA010000103.1:0-9138 GCA_964398075.1 uncultured Bacteroides sp.
TGTGACCTCGGAGGGGCTCGAACCCTCGACCCACTGATTAAGAGTCAGTTGCTCTACCAACTGAGCTACGAAGTCATTGCTTTTTCTCGTAAGCGGCTGCAAAGGTACTGCAAACATTTTAATCCTGCAAGAGTCTCACGAAAAAAATGTGTTTTTTCTGCATTATTGTTCCTTTTTCATGATAAACATGAGGTCGTTTACCACTAAAGTCGGTCGTTATTTATGAGAAAATTGTGCCTTGTTAAAGCGTTGAAAATCAGTGCAGGACCATTACAAAACCCTCATGAAACCCTACAGTGCTCCGGTACTGCTCCGGTAATGGTCTGGATATACGCCCGAGATTTGCCCGAGATTTCCTCCCAAATGCACCTTCGCAACTCGCACTTTCGCCGCAGGTTGCATTTATATAGAAAAGACTTTATACTCTCAATAATTAGTCGTAACTTTGCAGCGAGGAGTGATGCGTCCGCATGGCGGCAGTTGGCTTCTCGCATACAAACGACTGATTAATAACATTATAATACGAAATATCATGGATTTTAAGTACGAGCCGATGTTCCAACTCGGCGAAGATGAAACGGAATATTACTTGCTTACGAAGGACTTCGTGTCGGTGAGCGAGTTTGAAGGTAAGCCGATATTAAAGGTAGAGAAAGAGGGCCTTACGCGCATGGCCAACGCCGCTTTTCGGGATGTGTCGTTCCTATTGCGCCGGTCACACAATGAACAGGTCGCCAAGATTCTGAGAGACCCAGAGGCAAGTGCCAACGATAAGTACGTAGCCCTCACATTCCTTCGCAATGCGGAGGTCGCAGCGAAGGGTCAGTTGCCGCTTTGCCAAGACACCGGCACCGCCATCATCCACGGCGAGAAGGGTCAGCAGGTCTGGACTGGTTACTGCGACGAGGAGGCATTGTCGAAGGGCGTGTACCTCACCTATACGCAGGAGAACCTCCGCTATTCGCAGAACGCACCGCTGTCGATGTACGAAGAGGTGAACACGAAGTGCAACTTGCCTGCGCAAATCGACCTCGAGGCCACCGATGGCATGGAATATCGCTTCCTTTGCGTGACCAAAGGTGGCGGTTCTGCCAACAAGACCTACCTCTATCAAGAGACTAAAGCCCGTATCCAAAACGAGGGAACGCTCATTCCTTTCCTCGTCGAGAAGATGAAGAGTCTCGGTACTGCGGCCTGTCCGCCTTACCATATCGCTATTGTCATTGGCGGCACGAGTGCGGAGAAGAACCTGCTCACGGTCAAGTTGGCGTCGACGCATTACTACGACAGTCTGCCTTCCTCGGGCAACGAGTCAGGGCGTGCCTTCCGTGATGTTGCCTTGGAAGAGAAGCTTCTCAAGGAGGCGTACAAGATTGGTCTCGGGGCTCAGTTCGGCGGGAAATACATGGCCCACGATGTACGCGTCGTGCGTCTGCCCCGTCATGGCGCCAGTTGCCCAATAGGCCTTGGCGTGAGCTGCTCTGCCGACCGTAACATCAAGTGCAAAATCAACAAAGATGGTATCTGGATTGAACGCATGGACGACAATCCAGGTAGCCTCATCCCTCAGGAACTGCGTGCTGCAGGCGAGGGCGATGCCGTGCGTATCGACCTCAATCAGCCTATGGCAGATGTCTTGAAGGAACTGTCGAAATACCCAGTGGCAACTCGTCTGAGCCTTAACGGAACCATCATCGTAGGCCGTGACATCGCTCACGCCAAGATAAAAGCCCGCTTGGATGCAGGCGAGGATATCCCTGAGTATCTCAAGAAACACCCTATCTATTACGCAGGTCCTGCCAAGACTCCTGCCGGCATGGCGTGCGGCTCTATGGGTCCGACCACGGCTGGGCGTATGGACCCCTATGTCGACGAGTTCCAAAGCAAGGGGGGAAGCCTCATCATGCTCGCCAAAGGTAACCGTTCGCAAGTGGTGACCGACGCCTGCAAGAAATACGGGGGCTTCTATCTCGGCTCAATAGGTGGTCCTGCTGCTATCTTGGCGCAGAACAACATCAAGTCAATCAAGTGCTTAGAGTATCCTGAACTCGGCATGGAAGCCATCTGGCAAATCGAGGTAGAGGACTTCCCTGCCTTCATCTTGGTCGACGATAAAGGCAACGACTTCTTCAAACAACTCTGTCCTTGCGAGGGTTGTACTATTATAAAATAGGTACAAGACGATGAAGAACAAAGGGTATCTTCAGAAGATGCGATTCAAGTATCGTGTGTCAGTCCTCAACGAGAACACGCTCAACGAGGCCTGGCACACTCACTTGTCACGCCGTAGCCTTTTCTTCTGGATACTCTTCCTCTTCTTGCTCTCCTTTGCGCTTTTCGCTGCGCTCATCTGGTTTACGCCTATCAAGAACTACCTCCCTGGCTACAACGAGGACATCCGCCACAAGCTCATCGAGCAGACCGAACGAGTCGATTCGCTGACCAATCAAATGCACATCCAGACAGCCTACATCGCCACCATGCAAGCCGCTATTGCAGGCGAGGTGATGCCCGACTCGGTCCAACCGCTCGACTCACTCGTGCTGCAGAAAAAAGAGTCACTCCTCGAGGACCAATCGCCCGTGATGCTCGATTTCCTCGCGCAATATGAGGCGAAGGAACGGGATAACCTATCCGTCTTCCTCACGCCTTCGAGCGCAACAAGCAAGGTAGTCCTCTTCCCACCTGCACATGGCACCATCGAGGAACCGTTCAATCGGCAAGCGCAGAAGTATGCTATCACGCTGAATACCAACAAGAACGAGAACGTCATGGCAGTCCTCTCGGGCACAGTCGTCTATTGTGCCTACACCTTCGACCACGATTGGGTCATGGTGCTTCAACACGATGGCGACTATGTATCTGTCTATAAGGATATGCAACAAACGCTTAAGAATCAAGGCGACAACGTGCGACCAGGCGAGAGTATCGCACTCATGTCTAACGAAAAACACCTCCTCTCCTTCGAACTCTGGCAGAACGGAACACCGGTCGACCCTGAGGAAGTTATAGTATTCTAACACAATGAAACAATTAGCGATATTAGGTAGCACCGGCTCCATTGGCACGCAGACCCTCGATGTGGTACGACAGCATCCCGACGAGTTCGCCGTCTATGCCATCTCAGCCAACCGAAGCGTCGAACTCCTTGTGCAGCAAGCACGCGAGTTCCGACCCGAGATGGTGTGTATTGCCGACGAGAACTACTATCCAGCCCTGCGCGACGCCTTAGCCGACCTGCCTATCAAGGTCTTTGCCGGCACCGATGCCATCGCACAGATGGTCACCATGCCTTCCGTCGATGTCGTTGTTGCAGCCATGGTCGGATACGCCGGACTCTATCCCACTATCCAAGCCATCAAAGCAGGCAAGACCATTGCCCTCGCAAACAAAGAGACCCTCGTCGTGGCGGGCGAACTGATATGCCGCCTCGTGCAAGAACATCACACCGCCATCCTACCTGTCGACTCCGAACACTCTGCCATCTTCCAATCGATTGTCGGCGAAGAGAACAACGAGATAGAGAAAATCCTCCTTACAGCCTCAGGCGGACCCTTCCGCACGTTCACTAAACAGCAACTGCAGACCGTCACCGCCAAGCAAGCACTCAAACACCCCAACTGGAACATGGGCGCAAAGGTCACCATCGACTCGGCCTCGCTCATGAACAAAGGCTTCGAAGTCATTGAAGCCAAGTGGCTCTTTGGCGTCTCGCTCGAGAAGATACAAGTTCTCGTACACCCGCAGAGTATCATCCACTCCGCCGTGCAGTTCGTCGACGGCAGCGTCAAGGCCCAACTCGGAATGCCCGATATGCGCCTCCCTATTCAGTTCGCACTCTCCTACCCACGACGACTGAAAAGCGACTTCCCACGCATCGACTTCTTCCAAACGGCCAATCTCACCTTCGAGCAACCCGATACCGACCGTTTCCGCAACCTCGACCTCGCCTATCAGGCCATCCGTCAAGGCGGAAACATGCCATGTATCCTCAATGCCGCCAACGAAGTAGTCGTTGCCGCCTTCCTTAAAGACCAAATCGGCTTCCTGCAGATGTCCGATGTCATCGAGAAAGTCATGGCAAAAGCCGCTTTCATCGCACAACCTACCTACAACGACTATGTCCAAACCGACCATCAAGCGCGCGAACTAACAAGAGAATTACTGAATTGAACGAATATCCATCTATATTATTAGAGAAAGCCGTGCACGAGTTCTCCTCGCTGCCAGGCATCGGCAAGAAAACCGCCCTACGGCTTGTACTGCACCTCCTGCGGCAATCGCCGACGGACGTCGACACCTTCGCGCAGTCCATCCTACAACTGAAAAAAGAGGTACACTACTGCCGCTGCTGCCACAACATCTCCGACACCGAACTCTGTCCCATCTGCGCAAGTCATCATCGAGATAGGCAAACGGTCTGCGTCGTCGAGAACGTGCAAGATGTCATGTCTATCGAGAACACAGGTCAGTACAACGGTCTCTACCATGTCCTCGGCGGCATCATCTCACCTATGGACGGCGTCGGACCACGCGACATCGAAATCGACTCACTCGTCGAACGAGTCCCCGCAGAAAACATACACGAGGTCATACTTGCTTTGCCAACCACCATGGAAGGCGATACCACCAATTTCTATATCTACAAACGACTCCAACCCACTGGCGTACTCGTCTCACAACTCGCTCGAGGCGTCGCCGTCGGTGGCGAGATTGAATATACCGACGAGATAACTCTCGGCCGTAGTATTATTAATCGAACTAATTTCGTAGGCTAAAACATATACCTTA
The DNA here is from genome assembly GCA_964398075.1 of uncultured Bacteroides sp. Lineage (GTDB taxonomy): Bacteria > Bacteroidota > Bacteroidia > Bacteroidales > Paludibacteraceae > Colicola. Next base: position 4,792 of record CAYNMA010000103.1, read on the forward strand.
TATATAGAGAGAAATAAACATGGAAGAAAAAATCGCAAAACACCTGAATTGGTTCTATTACGGCAGCTATGCACTCGCCGTCCTTGTCGCAACCTTCCTCTGGTACCTCGTTACCCGCCAGAAGATACAAGGCTTCGACCCACAAACCACCATCGGCTATGTGCTGCAGTCCATCGCAATCTTCTACACACTCATCTCCGTACCAGGTGCACTCTATGTCTTCAAACGTAAGTGCAACACCATAAGGCAGTTACCCGATGAAACCAAGTACACTGCATACTACCATTGGGCAGTGGCGCGTGTATGCGTCATCGGCTTCGGTATCACCATCGATGTCGCTGCCTTCTACTTGCTATTAGGCTACCGATCAATGCTTTGGTGCGCCGCAGTCTCTGCCGTGGCACTATTCTTCTGCAAGCCTAACGCACGCAAAGTGCAACTCGAACTTAGTAACGAACAACCTGAAAATAATTATTAGAACTATGACTATCGCTGTAGATTTCGACGGAACAATCGTCACACACGCCTATCCCGAGATAGGACGACCCATCCCATTCGCCATTGAGACCCTCAAAAAACTCCAAGAAGGCGGCAAACATCACATCATTCTTTGGTCCGTACGAGAAGGCAAACTTCTCCAAGATGCCGTAGATTACTGCAAGCAGCGCGGACTCGAGTTCTATGCAGTCAATGCCAACTACCCCGAGGAAGAAGTCGATAAACAGTCGTCTAGAAAGATAGTCGCTGATGTCTATATCGACGACCGCAACCTTGGCGGACTGCCCGATTGGGGAGTAATCTATCAGATGATTACCTCTGGCAAGACCTCTGTACCTTATACCCCCGACCAACCACAAGAGAAGTCCTTCCTATCTCGACTCTTTGGTAAGTAATGGACAACAAAATTCCCATCGAATCTGTGACCAAATCCCCTCTAAATCCCCTCCAAATCCCCTTTGAATTGAGTCCAAATCCCCACCAAATTCCCTTTGAATTGAGTCCAAATCCCCTCCAAATCCCCTCGAACTTGCTCTTGCATAACGAACATATCACCCTGCGCAAACTTGAACCCACCGACCTGCCGTTCCTCTATGCTATGGAGAACGACTCCGACGCTTGGGCTTCATCGGGTGTGCATAACCCGCTCTCCCAGCAGGACCTACGTGACTATATCGACCACACCACTGGCGATATCTACCAAGACCTCCAACTGCGACTCATCATCCAAAGTCGAGATGGCGAAACACTCGGTGCTATCGACCTGTTTGACTTCAACCCGCACCATGCCAAGGCAGAGATGGGCATCTATCTCAAACCGTCTGCACGGGGCATTGGCATTGCCCAACAAGCAGTCTCTTTGCTCCTCGACTATGCCCATACTATCCTGCATCTCCACCAAGTCTACGCCCTTGTCCCTTGCAATAATCTCCGCAGTGCCAACCTCTTCCGCAACGCTCATTTCCAACACACCGCCACACTCCTCGCTTGGTTCAACCAATCCGACACCCTCCTCTTCCAATACCTTTTCTAAATTCCTCCAATACCTATTCTAAATTCCTCCAATACCTCTTCTAAATTCTTCCAATACCTTTTCTAAATTTTTCCAATACCTATTCTAATCCCGACCCCATTTTTCCCCGCCTCCAATCTCATTTCCTCCGCCTCCAACCCCATCTCTCCCACCACCATTTCCACCCCCTATCCACCCCCTCTCCACCCCCTCTCCACCCCCTCTCCAACTCCTCCCCCTCTTCACAACTTATGTGCGCTTAATAAATTTAAACATTACCACAAACTGAGCAATAACTCATTAACACTCAATAAGCCTAAATTTCCCCAATCAGTCCCCAATCAGTCCCCAATCAGTAGCCCATCAGTAGCTAATCAGTCTTGCATCAGTACCTACCAATCCCCAACAAAGCAGCAGTCATTACCCTATAATCACCAAAGGATTCACGGTAGATACACGGTTGATACACGGTAGATACTTTAAGGAACTACCTAATAACAAGCCAAAATCGTCCTCTCCAGAAAATAATAATAACCAACAAACGCCCGACAAACATCCTTGAAAAACCACCGCATTACCGAAACCTCAATATTACATCAACTTTTAACAAAAAATCCATCCACAATCCTTGTCTATCTCAGAAAACAAACGTACCTTTGCGGTGGATTTGGGAGATGCTATTCAAATACTATTCTTAAACCCATGTTCATATATAAACCCGCAACCCACTCCCAAATCCCACAGCAAACTGCCTAATCAAACAAACAATTTATAACCAAAACATTTTTCATTATGAAGAAAATTACTTTATTCCTCGCTGCATTGATGGCATGCACGATGTCTTATGCACAAACTCCTGAGAAAACATTGAACCTTAAAGACAAAGCCTGGGGCTTCCCGACGAGTTATGTCAATAAGGACACAACCTTTATCAATGGAACAGACTCAATATTCTTTGCCCAAGGAACGGCTGGTAGTGGATTGAAGTTAATTGCTAACGAAGGAGATACAACCGGACTCCTTTTTGGTAAAGACAATGCGTCTATTACTCTTTCAACTATACCTTACGAAGTAGAGAAGATAGTCGTTTATGGTGCAAATAATGCTTCGGGAAAAGTTACCTTTAATATCTTTGTTGGAGAAAATGCTGTTAGTACAGAAGTAACAAGCAGTAAGATTACTCAAACATTCTATATAGACAAGAGCGCACAAGTTGCTAATACCAAATTCTCCATCAAGATAACTAATAGCAACAATATCCAAATCTCAAAGATTGAAATTTATAAGAAAGCGGCAGGTCCTTCTATCTCTTGCGATAATATAGAAATGGGTACAGTTGGTATTGGTGTTTTCAATACTAAAACGGTTACTGTAATGGCTAGTAACCTTTCTGCAGCCATTGTTCCTTCAATGAAAGATGGTTCAAACTTCTCAGTTTCAGGCACTCTTACTGCTGATGGTGGTGAAGTAACTGTTATAGCAACTGCTTCTGCAGCAGGTGCTTACAAAGATACCTTGGTTTTTACTTCTGGCGAAATAGCGAAAAAGGTAGAAGTAACGGCTGATGTGAAAGCACTTTCAGGAAAAGGTACAGAGGAGAGTCCTCTGAGCGTAGCAGACTTGAAAATTCTCAACAGCCCGAAAGTAACAGCATGGGTTGTAGGTTATATCGTAGGCTCTATTAATAACAATAAAGTTGAAGCAACACCATCTATTGCAACAAATATTGCCTTGAGTGATACAAAGACTTTGACTAAAGATAGTATCTTTACTCCAGTACAATTACCTACAGGTGATATCCGCACTGCTCTCAATGTAGTAGATAATGCAGAAAATATCGGCAAACAGGTAAAAGTATACGGCTCGTTGGAGACATACTTCAATATGCCAGGTGTTAAGAGTGTTACCGATTATGAGTTTATTGCTGAAACTGCCGTTGAGAACATCGAATCCGCTGCAAAGGCTATTAAGAGATACGATGCAGAACTAGGTCAAGTTGTCATCATCCGCAACGGCATCAAGTACAACGCCATCGGCGTCAAACTCGGCACCGTAGCAGAGTAAACTCTTACAAAATCATAGAGTAGACTAGTACATTAGAATACTACTACTTCAAACAAAAAAAAAGCATACGTCCCAAAGACGTATGCTTTTTTAGTATCCCTACACGACGATATACCATTGCACAACGTAAGTAGAATACCATTATACAACCTAGTTTGTCTAAGTGAAATATCATTATAATTAGCATTAGAAGCTGTGATTATGGAGACGACACGTCCTCGTGTCGTTCGGGTCACTAGACCCGTTTGGTTATACTATGCAATCTTATTAGCCCTATTAGTCTTATTAGCCCTATAAGCCCTATAGAACCGGTCCCACTATAATCCACTATAATCTCTATAATCCACTAGAAAAACTAGAACTTCTAGACCTTCTAGTCCTTCTATAACATCCCCGCTGGGGCGGTCTAAAATCTATAGATCAACACCGTTATTCCCTTTCTTTTATTTCCTTTATTTCTCTCGTCGCGCAGCGACGTAGGAGATATAGAACAACGTAGGAGGTAGAGAAAACCTTGTAGGAGGAAGGGAAAACCTTGTAGGAGATGTAGAGAGAATAGGTTCTCTTCATTTCTCTTGCACGCAGTGCAAGCCTTTCTTTTAATTTCTCTGCCGCTTGCGGCAAGGAAAAAAGAAGCCCGCGCAGCAAGGAAAAAGAAGCATGCGCAGCAAGGAAAAGTGCCAATTACCCATGTTATGTAGTCAATTTCTTTTATTTTCTTTATTTCTCTCGTCGCGCAGCGACGTAGGAGATATAGAGAACAACGTAGGAGT
>CAYNMA010000104.1:0-8803 GCA_964398075.1 uncultured Bacteroides sp.
TATCACCAGTTTGTATATTAGAAGGTATATTACTTGTTAAATCATAAGTTGCCATTTTCCTTTTTCTCCTTTATTATTAAGCCTAATAAACTATGCAAATATCGCCATTAACACCTTCTGTGTTAAGAGGAATCGTAGTTTTATACATTATATTTCTTATAGCTTTAGCTCCTGAAGTAGTAGTAGTAGTAATATTATTAAAATCAGTTAAAAAATTAGCTCTTGTTCTTTTATATAGCTGTCCTGAATTATTAATTACTCCTATATTATATGTATTATTACCATAATCTGTAATATTAGTTGCTTTTAACTAGGTACCAGTAATTATATTATTTGAAGTAATTGCCCCTTTTGCGGTTAATGTACTAGAAGTAGAAAATGCTCCTGTAATATCTAAAGTACTTTTTACCGTTAATGCTCCAGTTAATATGCCTCCTGTCAAAGGTAAATATTTTCCATTAGATAATTCATCTAAAGCTTCTTTTACATTAGTCGCTTTTAATGTATTAGATGAATAATTAATCTATGAAGCTCCTATATTTGCACTAGTAGCAGTAATACTTCCTGATACAAATGTAAATACGTCTCCTACTTCAGTCATATATCCTATTAAAGTAATTCCATCATGATTTGTATTAATAGTGTAATTAGTATCTAAAGTTAATAATAATCCATTTTGATATACTAGTAAATCATCAACATTGGCTAAAGTCTGCCCGAAAGCTACTGTTGAACTAGCAGAAGAAACAGTTACTGTTAATCTTAGTGACTTGGAGCTAGGGTTTGCGGGCATTTTTATTGAATCAACTGTAAGCCCAGTAACGTGCCCGGCCGCGTCACGAGAAATATTTACTCCAGTAACTAAGTTCGTCGTGCCCCAAGTAGCAGCTGTGCTGCTACTAGCATCTACTGATAATGCATAGCTAGCATTAGCGGTTGGAGTGTAGTGATTGCCGACAGCAGTTACTTGTGCTCTACCTGGCAAAACTCCATCTGTTCTAAAATGATAATTAGTTCCATCATAATAGCACAATAGCACGCCATAAGGTAAACTATAATTACTACTACTTGAAGCTGTCCCGTTAATATAAACCGGCTTAGCCCCAGTGCCATTGATATTTAAAGTAATAGCTCCTGCATATGTATTAGTATAATACATCATAATTGGGAAATATCCCTTATTTAACTAAAACCTAGAACAAGAACCTGACTTAGCAGCAGTACCTGCCGCAGTAGTGCAATAAGGTACAGTAGTATAATAAGTACTGTTACTATCATAAGTATTTAATACTCTCCATACACCTGTAATATTAGCTGCACTAGTTGCCGTAGCGCCTGCAGTTGTGCCCCATACGCTTGCCGCACTGCCAGCATCATACATTAATAATAACCTTAACCCTACACCATAATGAGTAGTTACTCTACTTGACCCTTGATAAACTAATGGATGGAAACTTGTGCCGCCATCAATAGTCAAACCAACACCTGAATCACAACCCGCAACTGGTATAGTAATTGTAATTAGCATACCATCTGCAAGTGTTTTATTTCCAGTATTTAAGTTTGCATACCAACGAGTAAAAATTCTATTACCCGAAGTAACTCCGGCAACACCATAGATTTCACCCTTTGTTGTAGTTGCTGTTGTAGACTTAGAGGTTAAAGCAGATGGAACCGCATTTGCGCGAGCAGCTGTACCACTATACAATCCAGATGAATCAATTGATACAGTTTCTGATGAATTAGTTCCTGCACTATAATTAGCATCAGTTGTATAACTAAAATAATATTTTTCCCCTAAAGCACCAGTTTCCCAAGAACCATTAGGGGTCTTTGATGATACTGTTGGGAACCAAGAACTAGAAGAAGTATTTTGAGTGTTTTTGATGATTGCGGCTGTACGTCCATTGATCCAACTGACACCGGAGACAGCTTTTTCAATAACTCCAGTGATGCCGATATTGCCGCCGCCAACCTTTAATTTATAATCTGGAGTGGTGCCATTTGCCCATCCAGAGCCAATGCTTACGCAATTATTTTTAATCTATACACCAGTGCCTGTTATACTTTTCCATCTAGAAGAAGAATGATTCGTAACACTATCTTCACCATTAACAAATAAAAATGAAGTAACAGCACTTTTAGTTGCAAAAACAGCAGCTTCATTTCCATCTGTCTAATAACTTAGAGTGGTATAATAAGATGAATTATCTGGTCGTAAATTTAAAGCTACGTTATTAGCTGTATAAGAATTTAATGTATTCTTTAATGCAGTAGTACCTGGAACAGTTAAATTATTACTATCATCTATAGTAACCCCACTGTTCTAGATTATCTTACCAGTAGTGCTATTAAATCTAGCAATCGCATTATCTGTTGAGCTGCTCGGTCCAACGACCGCACCATCTATATTAGTCTATACTACCGTCCAATGCGCATTATTAGCAGCAGTACCATCAGTAATACAATAAATAGTATCGCCAATTTCGCAGTTTACTCCTGCGTAAGTGCCGGCATAAGCTACTTTAAACGTCCAGCCCTGCTTATGTGTTGCCGGCAAGTCTTTATATAAACCATTTACAGTATCTTCAGTAGTAAGAGTGCTATTAACTGTACCCTTGTAAAGTAAAGCGTCATTAACAGTTAATAAATTATCTGCATAAGTTTTATTAACTAAATGATTTTTTTCGGTAGGAGCTTTAGCTTGCGAAATTATGTAACTGGAATTAACAGTAACGTCGTTGTTAAAAGTAGTTGCGCCTGAAACATTAAGGGTGCTAGATAATGTAGTTGCGCCAGTTACATCTAATTTTCCTGGGACAGTTAAATTACCGCTAGTATCTGCATAAATTTTGCTAAAAATATACGCATAATTATCATCACTATGAAATATCCATCTAGATTTTTCAAAGTCATAAACACCACGGTTAAGATCTCCTGAGCCAACTAATAAACCAGCTTTTTTAGTACCATTAGTAACTGTTACTTGCGGACTAGTACCTGCTCCTTTAACAACTGCAATATTTCCTGTAAAATTTTTAGCTCCTGCAAATGTTTGCTCTCCAGTCGATACAACACCAGACTAACTTGATGAGGCATCGCGCACTGTTTTTCTAGTTGGAGTAATTTTTCCATTTTTATCTTGTGATATTGTATCAATAAATGAAATATCATTGCCAGATGCAGTAGGAGAACTTACAGCAGTTTGTAAAGGTTTTGCGTAACTGGAATAATTACCAGAATGTATAATTGTTTTCCAAGCATCCCAAACTCCTTTTGAACTGCGCTAACGTAATCCCATTTTCCCGCCTGGATCTGCATCTAAATAAAGTTGAGCACCAAATGCACTGTTTGAGTTCCAACCGACTGACATAATCATGCCATCTGCGCCAGGTGCGCCACTTTTTTGTCCAACTCGATAAAATGTTACTGTATCTGCGGTTGGCGCACAAGAATCTGCAGTAGCGGTATCTGAATATTGTGAAGTATCAATTTTTAAACTTGCAGCACTTCCACTTATATTTCCCGCAATTGTATTCGTACTAGGATTCAGCGTAACCCCACTATCAAAATAACTTGTGGTAGTAGCTGTCCCACTCTATCCCGATGGTGCCAAAAGTAATGGATAACTAGCATTTGTACTAGTTAAAGTTTGTGTTACTTTAGTATCTGTATTATTATCCGATCCCCACGCGGCCGTTCCGTCCGCGCTCCAACGAAGTATTTGCCCACTAGACCCACCTGATGGAATATGTTTGTTGCCACTTGTTGTAGGATGCGTATATACTGTATCCGTAAACTTAGCACCTGACGGCACAGAACTTTGGATAGTATAATTAATCGCTACTGGCTATCCATTAGAGTCAAAGTATACTGGCTAAGTACCAGAACCTTTAGAAATAACAGTAAGTTTATCTGCCTTTTCTGCATTTAACGGCACACGTTTTAATACTTCGCTACCATTCTCTGTAATGTATGCATCAATATAAAACTTACCATCATCAGGCGTAAACCAAGCATAACCATCAACTTTGTCTTTTTTAGCTAAATTAGCTGCTTTACCTTTGCTTATTTTAAATAAAGCCATTTATATTCTCACATCTCCTCTCTGAGTAAGATTAAATTATTTTCTCTTTATTATTAAAAAACCTTATTAAATATTTACCTATTTTTGACCAAAAAAAAAAGAGTGGGAATTTCTTCCCACTCAAACATCTTTCCACATTGTTGTAGCGTTAGACTACACGAGGGCTAAATCAGCGTAAATCTAACTTGTTACACTTGTATCTAACTAAAATTTTGCTAAATCTTTTTCCGATAAATCTATACCATGTAAAACTTCTCCATAAGCCGGCTACATGCTCATATTAAAAAGAAAAGTCTTACGTTCTGCATCTAACTAATAAAAACGCACTGTGAAGGTGACGGTGCCCGATGAGGCTGTTGCTAATCCACCTACCGCCCAAGGGATTAACATTTTAGGCGTTAAATCTTCACTTTCCGAATCTATATCTACATTATAATTCATATCTACGTTATAGTAAGGAACCCAATATAACCCTGACTCGCCGTCCGCATTTATATATTCAATAATACAAACTGTGCCGGCCAGGTCTACATTTTCAAAATAACGTGGACACTTAAAGTAAATAATCTCTGCGTTATGATCATATTGGACACTTAAAAATTGAGGGATATTTATTGTCCTTGAATCTAAGTCAATATCAAAGATTTGATCATTCTCTGGGAGTAAATGCACTAACTGCGGAAACCGCTAACCTTGTTCATCTTCGTAGGTTTGAATCTTGAACAATAAATCATCAAAAGATTCGATCTTCGTTAATGCCATAATTCACACCCCTTTAAATTAGTTATTTACAGTTAAATGAATAACAGCAGCATTATTATCAATATCTTCCAAAGCAGCTAAAGCCGCAAGATTATCGTTCTCACTGCCATTAAGTTTATTTGTAATAACACAGAAATAAATGCCTGACATCTCTGTCGAACTAGCAAATTTTCCTTCTGTAATTAAATGTTCAGGTCTAAATACAAATTCGCAAGTCTTCTTATCCTCGCTAACAATCATACAACCAGTATCAACTGGAGTGCAAACTAATTGCATATCATTGTCAATAGAGAAACCAGAAGCATCACTATTATATTTATACCATTTATATTCATACTTATCTGATACAATATCATCAAAGTTTTCAATAGTTGCTACAAAACGGCAAGCAATATTACCAACTTTACTGTAAGTAAAGTTATACTGATTGTTTGTGCCTATTTCAGTTGAATCATTAGCACTCAAAATCTTCATAGAAACTTCTGGAGCATGCGCCGCATCAGTTACTCTATAAGATATTGTCTTAGTTTCCGACTTTTCACCATTTCTAGTTGCATAAGCAGAAACTTCATATGTCTTGTCAAATTTAGCTCTTTCTTCTGCTGGAACATCTGCAATTGTATATGTAGATGGAGTAGTACTTTCAGTACTTTCTCCTTTATATGTGCCAACTACCGTATCGCCTTCAGTCCAAGAATATACAACAGTATCACCCTTGATATTAGCTTCTGTATCTGTTATTCTAGCAGTTTGGCCAACAGCCTTTAATATAGCTGTACCAGCGCCATCATTACTATCACTAAGATAAACTTGAGTAGAAGCATCTTCCGGCAATTCTAATGTAAATGTATCTTTATCAGGACCAGGAACCCAGATTGTCTGACTTAAAGTAGCAGGTTGCGCAATACCATGTTTGTTAGTTAATGTAACTGTATAGAGACCCGTTACATCACTTGTTTGGCCATTTACATGAGTAACTGAACAAACACTTACTTCTTCATAAAGACCTGCGTCAAGCGTTTCTTCTGGAATTGCTTCATCAGCCGTTCCTTTTACTCTAGCATATACTTCATAGCCATCAGATTCAGTCTTTTTATAATAAAGTTTAGATCCATTAAAAGTAGTATCATTTGTTGGAATATACTTTGTACTTACGCCAGAATCAGTACCAAGAGGTAAAGAATTTCCTGTTGTAAGATCTAATCTTGTCCACTTATAAGAAACATCTCCTGCATCTTCTGGAATTCCTGCTTGAACAATAAAGTCAAGCTGAATAAGAGCATTTCCATTATCATCAGCTTTACCTTCATCTACAAGATCTGCTGCATTATATTCTACAACAGTTCCATCTTTTTGAGCCAAACTAAGAACAAATTCTTTATAACGATCAAGATCATAATCTTCTAAGAATTCTGGAGTAGCTGCTACTTCATCGCTTATAACAGGTTGTACACTATCAACAATTCTACTCTTAATTAAAGTAGAATCATCATATACATTTTCAATGAAATTGCCAGCTTCCCAAGTATAATTTAAACCAGGGTTAATAGTAGCTTGCGCAGTTAACGTACTAAAACTATAACTAATTTCTTGTTTAGCATTAAGCATGTAGAATCTAACCGCAAACTTAATCGTACCAGCAGTTTGAGTAATAGTATCATTTAAAGCCCAGCCAAAAAGAATCTTGCCTTGATCCGCAAGCATTGTCTTATCTTTAATATAAGCTAAGGAAATACCTTTTTCAGACTTTGCAGTTTTGCCGCTAGTATCCGGAGCCGTTTCCCATTGAATAACAATATGCATGTTTTCATTGATTAAATCAACTGCATCTACATATCTATCAATAGTAAAGAAAAGAATCTCAGAAACTTGGTCGCCCTGAACGGAAATACCATTTTTCTTAAATTCATCTGGAACGGTGATTTGACGGCTATTAGCATCAATATCAAAAGTAGGCTCATCCAAAGGTAAAGCACCGAAGATATCATTCTTAGCAGTAATTTCAGTAAGATTAGCAAAATACTGATCCAAAGAACTAATGGCCATATCTGCTCTATCTCCAGTGTATTCAAGATCCTTATTAACTTTTTCAAATAAAGCTTTATATTGCGCTCTATTATCTTTAGTTACTTTTGTAATCACTGTTTTATCATCCTTTCTAAAAATTCAGAGGAGGAGAAAAAAAATTTTCTCCACCTCTTATATATTAATAATTATTTTAAATTATTTATCAACTTCTGTCCAGTTATCTAAATCTTTTTCAAGAGAACGAGCTTCCTTGACAATTACTGTACCATCAGTCAGCATCTTTCCTTCGTCTGCAATTAAACGATAAAAGGACGTGTTATAAACACCTGGAAGCTCAACTGGAGTTTCAAGATATCCATTAGCTCCCAGATAACGATAATATTTCTATTTAGTCATTTTTTACACTCCTTTGAGTTTTTCATCTAAAGACTGAATTGTTGTATTTTCGCCAGTACCAACCATTAAGTTAGTTTTTATAGTTGAAGTATAATCTGAACCAGATGCACAACAATAAACAATGCTAAGAGAGTTCTTGCCGCAGCCGCTAAAAGGTCCAGATCCACCAACACTAACTAATTTAGACGGATCATCTGCACTACCAATCTGAACATCAGATAAATTCTTATGGTTAGCAAAAGCTCCACTATCTAAAGTAATTAAGCAACCAGGTAAACGTAAACTTTGTAAATTATAATTACCATCAACGTATGGAGTAGCAAAAGCATTTTGTCCAATGTAAGTAACGTTTTTAAAGAATAGCTTTTGATCATCAGAAGATAAATTCTAAATAACTTGAGTAAATCTAAAAGCATTATTTTGAATTGTAATTGAATCAACTACTGTACTCATTTCAAAATATACTAATTTTGAGTTAACATCAATTAGTGTTTCTATATCATTGAAAGCATTTTCGCCAATATAACTTACTTTATTCTAGCTACCATTAGAGAAGAAAATATGAGTAATATCAAGTTGTCCTCTGAATCCGCTGTTCCTAATACCAATAACATCTTTTCCATTATAAGTCGCCGGCAAGGTAATTTTACCGCTTAATGTTACACCTGAAGCAGCTCCTACATAATAACCATCACCATTTACTGAAAAACTTAAATAACTATTGTCAATTACATTATCATAAACTGATTTTTCAGTAAAAGTAGCCCTAAATTCATAATCCATAATTGGATGTACTGTACTCATATCTAAAACTTGACCTGGCTTTGACTTAAATGCCCAACCAGTGAAGCCCCAAACACTTGTTAAATCAAGATCGTCTGCTGACTTAGAAGGTAAAATTTTAAGTACATTAACGCCATCGGTTCTACTATATGGAGTTTCAGTATAGCCAAGTATTGTTTCGCCATCTTCTGCATAGAATGTAGCTTTATATTTATGCAATTCAAATACTGCATACAATGTAACTACATTATCATTCTCTGCTGCAATAGCTGCTAATTTTTCAGTATTAGTTTCCCAAACACTATCAAGATAATCTTCACTATCTGCGGACTTAGGCTCAATAACTACTCCATTTCTAGTATTATCAGTCGACCATCCATAGAAATCATAATTATTTTTACTAGGTACTAATGTTACATTTCTATTTGGATTTGAGAAGTATTCATCATCTCCAGCTTCAGCTTTGCAAACGCAATTCTTAGCCTTTTGAGTTTCATAAACTTTAGTTAATCCAGTAACATCATCTATTTGGATATACTTAATAGTGTAATTACGATCAACCTTTGCTGCTCTAATATCCAACGAAGGATAAGTTTTGTTATAATTCTAGATATCTATTTCACTAATTGTGATACCAGTATCTGCGGAATTATCTACATAAATTTCACCAGATAAATAAGGTACATTAGTACTATAAGTAGTATCGTGGAATTGCGGAACTTTTTCTCCAGCTTCTTCTTTTACTGT
>CAYNMA010000105.1:0-5311 GCA_964398075.1 uncultured Bacteroides sp.
GGTGAGGACCACAGGCGTATTGAGCGCAATAGACGGCGTAGCCGCAAGACATGGCTCAAAGCGTGGGTCCATCACGAAAGCAAAGGTGTAGTTCGTCACATTCCCAGCCTCGGCGGTAACGCGCACTTGCGCAAATCCAGGCACGCCCCTGGCTTGTTCTATATACACCGTTGCATTCGGGTCGGTTGCCGTAGCCGTAAGCGTTGGCAGTTTGCTTACCGTGGAACGGTAACTCGTCTCACCGGCAATGAGCGTCACTGCACGACCATCGATTGCGACCGAAGCAAGCGAAGCGTCTTTGCTCCTGCCGGCAATGAACTGCACCGTATAAGTCTGCGTATTGCCAGCCTTAGCCGTCACAACGATAGTAGCCGTACCAGGAACAGCATTGGCTTGCGTAATAACAACCCGTGCCGCCGTATCTGCGGTTACTACTGTCACCGTGGGGATACCCGATGCCACTTCCACCTTGGGATAGTTGAGAGTAGCCGGCGAGAATTTGTCGATCATCACACCATCAATCTTGATACTGTCGAGCGTAGCATCGGTGCTACCTTCGTCGGTTGCAGCCGACGAATTGACCGTATATACCTTATCGCCAAAAGTGAGTTGCGTGGCTTTATTATTGAAAGACGGCACCGAACCATCATACGACTCATACTCAATCGCAGCAGCTTTCACGGCTTTCATGATATTGGCTTTCGATGTACCCTTAGGCAACACGATAGTGATGGTCTTCGCATCATGGTCGATAGCAGCCTGAACGCCATTGACTATCACAGCAATAAGACGATTGACTTCTTGGAACTCTTCGATCCTGAGAACACCTTCCAACTGCGCAAAGAGTCGCACATAGAGGTCGGTCTGGTAGATATCATTGATCCATTCCGAAGCAAGGCGTGGGCGCATCGTGATAGTGTCAGCCGACATGTCATATTGGCGATAGACCCTACTATAATGCGTCAACTGACAGTCTTTTCCGTCCACCAGTTCCATCGACCCGCAACTCCAAGTGATGCGATAGGTCTTGTTGATCCATTCGCCCAAAGGCCATAGATGAACATAGACCGAGTCGGCTGGCTGCACACGGAGAGAGGTGTTGAGACCAAAGGTGTTGACATACTCACGGCAACGAGCATTGACCGAGGTAGAGACGATTTCCACCGAGGCCTGCGTCTGCGTGATGAGTTTCACATAAGCCGGTATCGAATAGGTGACACCTTGGTTATATAGCATATCACGGTAGTTGCGGTCGTAAACGATAGAGTAATAGATCTGTCCATTCTCGTCATACTGTTTGTCGGGCACCTCGCGCATAGGGAATGAGAGACCATATTGGTCAGCCGTTTGCAGCATCTTGGCAACAATAGTGTCGTCATACACACCTGGCGTACAAGTGAGGTCGATCCACACCTCGGGTGCACCTACAGTGGTGTCCTCCGGATAATAATAGATAGTGAGAGGCAGCGCATCGGTCGTAGCCGTGAACCAATACTCACCAGCGGCGAAAGAGCCTGAGTACTCTATATCCACCGGTATAGCATCGTTGCAACTATCGCCCTGCTTTGCGTTCAGCAAAAGAGGGGTAATCAATAGCAGTAGTCCTATCCATCTTTTCATATTCATACCTCCTATCTTCATTCTGTTACTATTAGTTTGATTGTTTGCCATGCGCCTTGCACAAGGTATACACCAGTTGGCACATCAATATGCGCCGCTTGGTCTGGCTGCATATTATTTTTCCATATCTGCAACCCATCCACCGTGTAGACACTGACCGCTTGCGCTGCCGTGGTCTGCAAGAGTATGCCGTGGCGATTGAAGGCAAACAAGGTGTTGCTCATCACTGTTGGTAACGAAGTGTCGTAAGCGGCTACGGCACGAGCAGCCGAGGCACTCAATGCCGAGAGCGACGAGTAGGTCGTGGTGTTATTCGGACTCATCACCAACATCGTCTCCCAAGGCTTCACGATATGCCCAAGGTCCTTGCGCACGAAGTTATGCGTCTTGCTTTGCGTATCGGGAATAAACACTCGACCCGTCGTAGCATTCGTGGTGTCGTTCGCAAAAGTACTGTTGCCTTGCAGGTAGAACACCGAGTCAGGGTCGTTCTCCGCCATCCACTCCGTATCAAAGAAACCCGATTCAGAAGTGATGAGGTCATCCAAGGCGTTCTTACCACCAATTGTTTGTGGTCCATAACCCTCGAAGATGAGGTACTTACCTGTCCAATAATCGTCATTACCTGCAGGGAGGAAGATCGAGTAGTTCTTACCTTTCTGCATAACGATTTCCGATGCTGCACGCGTATTTCCATCCTTGTCGGTATACTCCGCTGTAGATGCCGTGGGCACTGCATATTTCCATTTCTGGCTATACGCATCAATATCCGATTCTGCTTTCCACATACCCGAATAACCCAGTTCATCGCCCTCATCGTCAACTTGTTCGTAGAGGTAATAGTTGGCAACGGCTGCACCATGACCCGAGATCGTAGGGTTATAGTGCGTGAGCAAGGTCGGGTTGAGGTGGATCGTCTGACGACATATCTCGATAAGGTCCATATACACGCCCGACCCCTTGCCAGAGAGGATATCGGGCAAGAGCGAGGTCACAATAGCCTGAGCCAAGACGCCATCGGCAGTGCCTTGCGCTTCGAGGTACTTATCCGTACCTTTGTCGGTCGCCGTCAAACCATACGACGAGAGGCTATCGTCGGGCAAAGTCTCTACCACATACACATTATGCACATCATAAGGAGGACAGATAGTATACCACTGGTTCGAGTTGAACGACAACATCGCATAGAGACCATGCGCAATCTCATACTCATTGGCATTGGTCACCTCCGAATACTCGTGGTTACCTGCTAAAGTGATAGCGGCACCCACTGTGGCTGGATAGCCCGCCAAAGTGACATAAGCATTCTTTTTCGTATACTCATTGAGTCGCGTATAGAAGAAGAAAGCATTCTCACGAGGCGTGCCATCGGCTTCGTTACTCTCCACCTTGATATTACCACCCATCGTAAGCAAGTTCTTCACACCCATAAGCGGTATCACGCTCACATAGTTGTGCGTATACGAAGTGGTCTTCGTGTCGCAGTCGCCTGGCAGATAAGGATAGACATAGTATTTACCTTCCGACAGTACGGGTGTCAGCGAAGCCGTACCATAATCGGGATTAGTAGCCGATAAGTCGAGCACCGATAGCCCCTGTGCATCGGGAGCCGACACTTCTTTCTCTATGCGGCACAAGGCTTCTTTGGCGGTGTTGACCGGTGTCTTACCTTGCTCCGCCGAAGCATCACAAGCATAGACCTTGCAGTTATTGAACGTACCACCATCGATACGAGTCTTGATAGGCAGACGGAGGTCGGTGTAGTCGTGATACCAACCATGTGCTACCACATCGACGGTCGACTTAAACTCCGCCGCCGAGTAGGTCGAGAAAGTGCCATCGAGGATGTGCACCGTAGGATAAGCACCCGTGTTCTCATCAGGCGTTGCCACCGAGGTTCCTACACCGTAATTCTTTGTTCCCATCAACTCAAACGCACGATAGCATATCGCCATCGAGGCGACATAGAACATGCTGCTGTTGCCCGCCGTGGTGAGTTGATATTGACCACCATTGAAGGTGCAGCGACCAAAACGGTTACCCAAGTCGATCGACGGGGCATCACGATTCACAGCTACTGGCAACGATAGTTTACCGTTGGTGGCTACCGTACCAGAAGCAGCAGGGAAATGGTCATCGAAGTTAAGACAACACGAACGATATTCAATCTCCGTAGTTGACTCACCTATAGGTCGAATAGCAATAGGAGCCGCATGCACCTCCACGATCTCGGCAAGAATCTGATAGATAGCGTTCGAAGAAGACAACCTCGACACAGCACCACCCGTCAAGAGATTATCGCCTTTGATATGGAAATTGACAGTGAAGATATTCCCATCGGTCTGTTCTCCACTCGTTCCGATAGCAAACGGCGCTGCCATACCCTTCTGACTGCCCAACATGAATTTTCTAAGATCCAACTCGCCCATGTCTTTCGACTGAACCGACTGCACCTTGTAATCGCGCAAGTAGATATCCACCTTCTCTTTGTCTTTACCCTTTAGATAGAAGAAGCCCTCACTCGAAGTCGTATCACCCGCATAAGCACTCGTCACATTACCCGTAAAGTAGAGCTTGCGATTGTCGAGATCGCTCAACACAAAGTTACTCGAAGCAGTCGGACGGTATGTGGTCGGCACATAGTAGTTGTTTCCATCGGAACATACCACCTTGCTAAAACCAAATAGAATATCCTCATCGGC
Source organism: uncultured Bacteroides sp. (assembly GCA_964398075.1). Taxonomy (GTDB): domain Bacteria; phylum Bacteroidota; class Bacteroidia; order Bacteroidales; family Paludibacteraceae; genus Colicola. The sequence continues at coordinate 4,323 of CAYNMA010000105.1, forward strand.
AGGCAGCGTGAACCCCATCGACGAGAAAGCAGCAGCCTCTGCCGAGGTGAAACGCATCGCAGTATAGAGATAGTCCATCGTGGCTTTCGAGGAGGCGAAGATATCCGACAAGTAATCGCTCGGTAACTTAGGTGTGAGAACCGAAGAGACCGCAGAAGGCTCTATTCCCGAAGGAGCGATATAAGGCAAACCAAAGAGAGCCGTCATTCCTACTGGATAGTAGGTACTCGAGTAATAATAAGTCTTATTGTTACCCATATACCCTATCGAATAAATAGTGTTCGAACTCGGCTTAAATTTATCAAGATAGATATACCATTGTTCACGACCTGGGGTCGAATCACGACGTTGATTGATGTTGGCATCAAAAACAAGGATATAAGGCGTATTGGCATCAAAACCAAGTACACTTGCCGTAGCCGCATCAAACTGCACCGAGATAAAGAGTCGGTCAAACGCCTGTTTACCATCTTGATACACCGTGTTCCAGAAATCCGAAGGCAACAACGACGAGAGCGACGCATACTCCGAAGGATTGATCGAAGTAGGCGTGATAGCAATAGGCGATTCGTCACCCATAGCAGGCAGACTCGCCGTCATCGTCAAAACAACGACCGCCACCACACGAAGTAATATGTATTGCAGTTTCTTTAACATAGTGTAGGTCATTTAATCGTTGGCTCAAACAAGCCCATTGTAGAAGTATAGTGTATATTTGGCTGAATAGGGTTCAAATCATTTCTTTTATTTCTTTCATTTCTTTTATTTCTCTCGTCGCGCAGCGACGTAGGAGCTAAAAACAGAGAGAATAGGTTCTTTTCATTTCCCTTGCACGCAGTGCAAGTCTTTCTTTTTATTTCTCGTGAGCGCAGCGAGCAGGAACTTCTTTTCATTTCTCTGCCACGCAGTGGCAAGGAAAAATACATTCTTTCACTTCTTTTTATTTCTCGTGAGCGCAGCGAGCAGGAACTTCTTTTCATTTCTCTGCC
>CAYNMA010000105.1:5411-8729 GCA_964398075.1 uncultured Bacteroides sp.
ACGCAGTGGCAAGGAAAAATACAGATACCCCATCACCAAAAACAAGCAAAAGCCCGTAGCATCACCTACAGGAACCGCCCATTGGACAAAATCGTTATATATGTCCGGCGTATAGCCACTGCCATACTCACTCTGCCACCATGCCTCCAATCCCGATAAATCGCTGTTGCCCGTCGAAGCATAATACTCATCCAACCACGACTGCCATACCGAACTCATTCCACCGCCACCTATAGTAGGCGCTTTACGCACCACCGATGTTTCGTCCGTTTGTTCCGTGGTCGCCGATGTAGACACCCCCGCACGATTACTCGAAAGGATGGTGCGCCGCTGCAGCGACCTGGCAACGCCGTTGTATGTCATCTCCGACATCGACGAACCGGTATAAGCCGATTGCGTCTTGCCCGAAGTTGATTGCAAAGGAACAGCAACACAGGACGATACAGTCGCCGATGAACTATGTTGATAAAGAGAATGTGGAGCCGCGCTCCATTGCGACGACCGATTCACATCACGCGCCGTCCTATGCTGCTGAGATATGCCCCACTTCGTCGTAGAAGAGAGCGCATATATAGGTTGTTCTTCCGCTGCCGAACCAATAGTATTAGTCGACACCGCAGTCGAAACGATTGTATCCGATTGCTCCTGACGATACACATACACAAACATAGCCACCGCCACCATAAGCAGCAGTGATACCGAGAGAACTATGTTTTGATGAATCGACATTTTCGTTAAGGGTTTAGTGTTTCATGGTTATTAATAGTAGTCGAAGCAGTAGCCGAAAATACTTCGACATGCAAAGATAATAAATTTTCAGCCAAAATCCAAATTTTTGAGCAATTATTTTCGTTATTTATACTTTCTTTTGCTATTTTTGTTTCATTTGTCATGTCTGCTTTGCAGTTTTTCGAACGATGTAGGAGGTTATGGGATGTTCTAAAAATTGCTTTTGAGATGATTTGTGGATTTTTATTTAGTAGATGGTTGACTTGAACGAAGGAGCAATGCGAGCATTGTGACTGAGTGAAAGGCAAGCAGATACAAATAAAAACCACAAAGCACTCAAAAAGTAGAGAAACGTCCCTATTAGAAGCAAAATAACGAAACGGGGAATTTTTAGAACATCCCTTATTAAACCACTTTTTGATCTGCGGTTTGAGGAGTACCAAAACGAAGGATAGCACCCACAAGATATGTTCCGTCATAACCAATCGATGCGGCATAAGCACCACCACAATGCACCACACAACCAGCACCGCTGCCCACGCATTAGCCCAATACTTGCGCCAGTGCCATGCTATCGCAGGCAGCGGATTAAACGGGATGATAAGCCAGTTCCATTCCGTTCCAGGCAACGACGAGAACAGCACCAGATAGGTTATCAACAGTCCCATCAGGGTTTGCAACACGAGCGAGAGATAATCCAAGAAAGATGTCTTGGCCCACAGATTGAGCACCGACAGTGCCAGCAAAAGCGAGAACACGATCATCGGTGAAAGAGGAAACGATTGCCGTGGTGTATTCGGCACAATCTCCATACCCTCACCCAGAAGCGGCTTACCCGCCACCTGCGCCTGTTGCCATGTCTCAACAAGGTCAGTCGGAATAATCAGTTTCTCTTCAGGCAGCATCTGACGGTCACCCTCGCCACCTACAAGACTCATACAAAAGAACAAGTTCCAACTCTTCGGCGCTTTGTTGTAGAACAACTCACGCATGGTGCAGCGTTGCAGTTCGTCCGAGAAAGGCGCATAGACAATCGGAATCGTATCTAAAGCCTCATGCAGAGAATGCACACACGAGATAGCGCAACCACGATGGATACAGTCGTACTCCAGATTAGCGCCCTCCATAAGATGATTATCCAATACGCGCCACAACTCCTGTTTAACAGCCGGAGGCAGGTTCATCGGATACTCCGTCACACCCCGTTGCTCGTTAGCAAAAGCTTGCAGATACTCCTCGGTAGGCACCGCAAACATACCCATCTTGAGTTTGCCTAAAAGGAATTGAAACACCTTCTGTGACACATCCTCACTCTCATAGGAGAAGCAGTAATCCAAATCGTAAGTCGGGCACTGCAACCGTATGCAGGCGTGCCCAAGAACAGAATAGAGCACATCCCCAGGCGCTGCCACCATAAGCGAGGCATGCACAAAATTGTCCGACAGCCGGTCAATCGTGTCCGTCGACACCGAGTCGACCTGCGCACGGAGAGGCTGCGCAAGAAGTCCACACAAAAGCAACACGATAAGGTTTAGAACCCGAAACAACCTATCATTTGCTTTTGAGACAATTTTAGGACATTCTGTCTGACTATCTGCTATTTCATTTTGGCTTTGCGTGCTCATTTTATCACAAATAATCGAGTTTTTTGTGGCGTTTTGTCACAATGCCTTTGAGCGACAAAGGTACGGCATTTATTTCAACTCAACAAACATTTTACATTTTATTTTTATAGAAAATCTACCCCCCCCCCCGTAAATATCACTGATTATCAACACATTACAAAGCAATCAACAATACAAACATCAACAAAAACAACCATTTACCCCGCAATTTACATAGCAACTGCCTTAGAAACCCGCACAACGCATACCACAAACAGGGTCAAAAGACACAAGACCGCTACGCTAAAAGGCCATTTCCCTATAAGACCGTCACACTGTCGGTACAGATCTAAGGGATGCTCTAAAAATTGCTTTTGAGATGATTTGTGGAATTTTATTTAGTAGATGGTTGGCTTGAACGAAGGAGCATCGGGTTCCCTTCAAATCTCCGATTTTAAGGGTGATAGAGTATGAGCATTGTGACTGAGTGAAAGGCAAGCAGATACCAATAAAAAACACAAAGCACTCAAAAAGAGGAGAAACATCCCAATTAGAAACAAAATAACGAAACGTGGAATTTATAGAACATCCCCTAAGTATTATTTTTGGCTATTTCAGTACAATTTTGTATCGAAATAGCCAAAAATAGCACTTAGTATTCCACGGTAAATACATCATAAATGCCTTCTTATTAGCATTTTAAGCCAAATTCGTCACATTAGACCTATTAGTTCTGTTTGTCCAATTAGACCTATAGACCCTACCCCTCTATAATACACTATAACTTCTATAATCCACTAGAAAAAAACTAGAACTTCTAGACCGTCTAGAACAGCCCCGCAGTGGCGATCTAGAAAATCTAGACCATCTAGTTCATCCCCAAAAGCCCCCCCCCCTTTCCTTCATTTCCTTAATTTCTCTCGAGCGCAACGAGTAGGATAAGAAGCAGCGAGTAGGAGATATAGAAATAATATAGGAGATAGAG
>CAYNMA010000106.1:0-8613 GCA_964398075.1 uncultured Bacteroides sp.
TGTTCAGCCCACTGGGCTTCACTCGCTCCGGCAGACTCAGTGCTTCGCACCTGCCCTCGCTTCACGTCTCCACAATCATCGTCTCTACAATTGTAGTATGGTAGGGCTGCTTCATAATCATAGACGACTTTTATTTTGATGCGGTTGCCCTGTCTATCCTATCCTATTCATTTCTTTCATTTCCTTAATTTCTCTGCCACGCCGTGGTAAGGAGATAAAAGCCTCGCAGTGCAAAGGAAACAAAGAGTCCATCGAGAAAGCAACAAAAAAACAACAAATTTTCCCACCGTCCCCTCTTGTGCATTCAAAACAAAAGCATTACCTTTGCAGCGGTTTTTGACAATGGGGACGGTACATACGATGACAACATGAAAAGCACATTGGTGGAATAATAGCAAAACGACAGCATAATGGGGTGGACGCTATTCAAGGACGGTGATATGAAGCGATACTTGTAGCAAAACGATATGCATAATGTTGAACTAACACAAAGACTGCTTGAGAGATTAAACCTCTCTCGAGCGGTCTTTTGCTCTTTTTATAAGCCTATCTTGGAACAAAAAAGAGACTTCAATATGATGTATCGTTAACTGCAGAAAACAAATAATAACAGGATTTAATTCCATAATATGATGAAGCAAAACAATCAAACCAATCTCACAACCGAATCAAACTCATCTTTCAATATGAAGAAATTTTACTTTGTTGCTGCACTTACTGCGTTGATGACACTCTCTGTCGGGAATATATTTGCTGAAACGGTTAAATATGCAGTCAAGAGTACGAACAGTGTTACGACATCAGGCACAGCCCCCACCGGTTCTTCGGCGACTTATAGTCAAACATATAATACTAAATGCCAATTAACCAAAAACAATAGTGCGACACTTACTCTCTCCGGATTTTCAGGTAATAAGATTACGGGAATGGTCTTGAATATGAAATCTAATTCAGACCAGGGAAAAGGTAAATTTTCAGCAGTTGCTGGCACAACTACGATAGCAGCGATTACTTCAAATACTTCATTTAGTAAATGGTACGATAACAATGCGTTTAGCACAACCTATAAAGATATTACGGTTGAGCTCACTAATGCTGACTACACAATCCAAAATGACGAAAAAGTAGTAATTACCATTTCGGCATCTGAAAGTTCTATATATATAAGTTCTTATTCCATTACTTATGAAACTAGTTGTGAAGGACACCAGATAAAAATTCAAGACAATATCTGCGGTAAGGTAACAGCCAAACCAACTAAAGCTTGTAATGGCGCCAAGGTGACACTCTCAAATACCCCTGCTGACGGCTACTATTTCAATAACTATTCAGTGCAATATGGCACAATAGCGGTCTCGGACAGCACATTCACAATGCCTGATTATGATGTTACTGTTGATGGAGTATTCAGTTCTTGTGACGCACTCTCTAAACCGACCAATGTCAAGACCTCATCCGTTACCACTACCTCAGCAACTATCACATGGGACGCCGTAGATAATGCTACTGGTGGATATAAGGTATATGTTACAGATTATTACAATTTTAAAAAGACAGAAACAGTAACAACTACCTCGTATACTCTCTCGGGACTGACTGCAAATACTCAATATGCCGCTTCAGTCACAGCCATAGGCGATGGTCACCGTTATTGCGAGAGTGCAGAGGCAGATGTGAATTTTACTACTTCTGCTCTTACCCAACTCACGACCCCTACTAACCTCAAAGAGTCGGATGTCAAATACAACGCCTTCAATATACAGTGGGATGAAGTAACCGGTACCACCAAGTACGAAATCTCTATCACCGATGCGGGTACTACAACCACGAAGGAGACAACCTCTACCTCATACTCCTTTACCGGACTGACCGAAAAGACCTCTTATATCATAAAAGTAAAAGCCATCGGTGACAACACAATCACCTACAGCGATAGCAAGGAGGCTGAGTTGAGAGTGACCACTGTTGAAAGGGAAAAATATACTATCACATGGAGTACACCCGATAATTCTTTCTCTCCCACAACCGTTCTTGAAGATGATGCACTCGTACTACCTACTACCACTCCCGCAGCACCTGGCGGTTGTCCGGATAAGGTATTCGTTGGTTGGAGTGCAGACAATATCGGCAATACGCCGAGCTCTACCGCACCCGAGTTTGTGTCTTCATCTACCATTCCTACGGCAAGTACTACTTACTATGCTGTGTTTGCGGATAAGAGTGGAAGTGGCGACTTTGAATTAGTAGAAAAGGAATTGACCGATTGGAGTGGCGATTATCTAATCGTGTACGACAATACCAATGCTATGAATACACATTCTGGTAATCAAGATGCTAATACTTATGCTACTTACACAAGTATTAGTTCCTACTACACCTCATCTACTAAGACAATCGCCTCCAATACGACAACAGAGGCTTTAGTATATCGTGCTACAAAAACCGCAAATGGCTATTCGCTCTATTGTGTGAGTGATAATAGTTATTTAGGTAGTGGTTCGGGAACTGGTGGCAAATTAAGATGGCAGAAATCTTATGAAGCACAAGTTTGTGAGTGGACATTAGGTGTCGGTTCAATAGGAAATGTCAAGTACACGACAAACTATATTCGTTGGAACACAGGTTCTCCTCGTTTTGCTATATATGCGTCGAGTGGGCAATCTGCTATCCAACTCTTCAAGAAAGCCTCAGGTTACACCGACTACGTCACCCAATGTGCTGATTGTACTACTCCACAAAGTCCACTCTCGTTCACGGTAAACGCTACGACTGCTAACCTCGGTGAGGATGGCACAGTGGCTATCGGGTTCTCGTGCGCAGAAGGTAATGGGTCTGAACCGACCTATACCATCACTCCGACGACGGGTTGTACTATCAATGGTAAACAACTTGTGTTCTCAGCTGCAGAGACTTACACTATCACCGCACGACAAGACCTTGCGACGGTAGGTGGCGTTACTTATTGCGGCGACAAAGCATCACAGACTATCACCATCACAAAGAACCCTGTCTTTGGTGATGCTACTATCGACAAGAACACCTTTGATGTAGCATGTGGCGACACCACGAGTATGAACTCGGCTGCAACGATCACACTCGGTACGAACTACAACCTCACAAAAGACATCACCATTACAGCACCGGAAGGATTCCTCGTATCTACCAACAAGACCGACAATAGCAAATACGCGAACAGCGTGACACTCACGCCTATTGCATCGGGAGAAAACGCAGGTAAGGTAACCGATAAGGTGTATGTACGTGCTTACTCGGCTATTGCACGTTCGAATGGTTATAGTGGCAATATTACTATCTCAGGTTCAGAGATACCGACACAAAACATAGCCGTATCCTCCACCGTCACATGTCAAGAGTATGAACTCAAGACCAATGATAGAGGGACGGTTACCACGGCAGGTAACTATTACACAGGTGCAACGGTTACTGCACCAGCAGACCCTACAGGCGTCTGCACCGACCCTATCAACTATATCTTCGACGGATGGTCTGAAACGGAAGTAACCGACGGTGCTTCTTCGTACACTAAGGTATCTTTCCCATATACCATGCCCAAAGGTGGTGCTACGCTGTATGCGGTGTATAAGTATGCGGCAGGAAGTGGCAGTGTAACTCCGACAAAAGTTAATGCAGATGGTATTGTTGATGGAGCACAATACTTTATTACTGCGGCTAATAATGGCACTGAATATATTCTTAAGGCAGGGGCATTTAACGCGGGAGAATCAGGTAATTATAATGCAAAATTTGACAAGACCTCTGCTACTTCTGATATGGCGTGGACATTTGTAAAGTCTGGAGATAATTGGATGATAAAGAGTGGAGATAATGTTTTAGCGACAGGAGACGGTAATAACAAATTATATTCCAATACTTCTAATACGCAGACTTGGATATGTAAGAATACAACCACTACCTACATCAATATTACAAATGTTGACAATGCGAAGCGTAATTTAGCATTATATAGTGCATCTGCATGGCGTACATATACGACAAATGATGCTATTCAGAGCATCCAACTCTACTCAGCAACAGCATACTCCTTCACCTCTTCTCCCGCCTGCGGCGTGTATATCACCGGCACGAAGAATATCCATGTAACTTCGGCAAAGGATATATGGGTAGAGGCGGCGGATACGTTCGTGGTGTCAGCAACGAATTTGGATAAGAACAAGGACGGAGGTAATGTATCCATCGAAGCAAAGGTGGTGAGTGGTAACTTTAAGATTAAGACGGCGGGTACAAGTGGTGATGGACGCAGTACAGTATTGCCTTTGGAAACAGACTATGACGATACATCTTACTCAGGTAAACTCATCGTGGTCTATACCCCCACAGAATATGATAAACAAGAGACTGGACAAATACTACTGAGAGTTTACAAGACCAACGGTACGACAGAATATACTACTGCCACGATTGATGTACAAGGTCGTTCGTTGCCGGAACAGTTTGTGATAGCCGCAAAGACCACAGACGGTTGGGTGGCACTGCCGAGTGACCTTGGAACAGGTTCGGGTTCTTCTGTCAAAGCACCATATGCTATCACGGTGGACGACGAGAGCAATCCAACCAAAGCCACACAAGCACCGACGACGGCTCTCTATAAGGGTGCTGAGCGTAATGCTGCTAACACATGCGCTAATGCGATCCGCTTTATGAGTGTCAGCAATAATGCTTACTTGCAAGCATCAACGGCAGCAAGCAATACCGGAATATGGCTCAGTACTACGAATAGCAACGAGGCTCAGCCGTGGAAATTGACCTCATCGAATTTTGCAGACTATAATGTACGTGTAGAGAAATCGGAGACAGGAAGATATCTTGGTTACGATGCAACACAGGGCAAGATTGCTAACTACAAACAGACAGCTACATTGCGATTCTTGCCGATAGAAGTTGCCTGTACACGCTACGATGCACCGACGATGACAAGTACTACTGCTGCAACAGACAAAGTGACACTGACTTGGACTGAGATATCGGGGGCTACGGAATATGAATATAGTTCGGATCAAACGACATGGACTACGATTGGTAGTGTGACTACTGCAGACGGTGTGACGACAGCCGTAATCTCTGGGTTGGCTGCTACAACCGATTATACCTATTATATACGTGTGAAGACCACGGGTGAAAACTGCTCAGAGGTAGCAAAGGTAACCTTCACTACCACTGACTGTGAGGATGTTCCAAGCAATCTGAGTGCTTATGCCTCTTCAAACAGCGTGACTATCTCATGGACTGCCAATGCGGCTACGAGTACGGTGAAAATCTATTCCGATGCGGCTGGTACAACAGAGGTGGTAAGCAAGACCGATGCTAAATCGCCATGCGACTTGATGGGACTCAAACAGAATACGAAATACTACTATCAAGTGTTCGCCGGCGGATCGTGTAAGTCTGCTATTGAGACGTTTACGACTGAGACCTCGGAGATAAGCGTGGTCGAATGGTTCCAAGACTCGCTCATTGTGAATGTCAACACCGAAGGCAGCGACGTCAGCGTAGTTATCGAAGGACAGAAAGCACATGGGGATGCTGAGAATAAGAATATTGCGGATGGATTGTTCTTTAGTAAGTATTTTGAGGCAAATAATAATGTTAAATTACTTGCTATTTATAATGGAACCAAGCAGGATTATGATCTATCTAATTATAAGATTTACTTAAGTGAAGCAGATGCATCAACAACTTCAGGAACTGCAACGTGGAATATCAAAATTAACCTTTCGGATTATCTTAGTTCGTCGGATCTTATATTAAAGCCTGATAGCGAAGTCATATTGATTAGTTACCAAGATAAGAATGATACTGACGATGAAATACTAGAATGTGCAAAAAATAGTTCGACATCTGGATATTCCCGTTATCATCGAATAAAGTCGGTAATTAATTTCTCAGGAAATGATGCTGTTGCATTGTTCAATACGACTACCAATAAATTTGAAGATATGATTGGTGCGGGTACTGCTTCTAAGGCTGATCTAGATGGCGTAAGTGCGAAAACTGATTTTATGGATGCTCCTGGTTGGTATATAAAAAATGGTACAAGCATAGAAAAAGAAGATTCAACCATAGCCCTCTCTACGAATCGTTGTTTGTTAATAAGGAAAAATACAGTGAAAGATGGATTGACTGCTGTTAGTAAAAATGAAGAGGACTTTATTACATTTGCAGATGAATGGTCGGGTAAACAGGTGCCTAAGAATAGTTCTGATGCTGTAGAGATTGCTTCTAGCTGTGAAGCATTTGCTTATGTAGGTTCATTTAACTACAACGATTACTATACTGCTTATGATTCCATCGGTGGTCTGAGAGAATTAAATGGACATCAAAACCCTGATGGTACATACACAATCCCTGTCAATCGTATTGACACCTTCGCTTGCAAAGACATCCGTTTGGTAGTGAAAGATAACGGCACGGAGATGGTCAATAAGACTCAGCGAGTGCCAATCATGGTGGTTGCCAACACCGACACCAAGAACGATACTCTCTTCCACTTCTCTGCCGATACCTGCAAGAAATGTGATGTGGTAGTGCGCGATAATGCTACCTTGACCCACACCAACGGTGGTCGCAACGAGTTCCGAGACATGTATATCTATGCCGGTAGTCACCTCAACCTGCCTGCCGACCAGACCTTCACCCTGCAGACAACGCACATGCATGCTAAGAACGACCTCGTCTCGTACGCTATCATCAACAACGATAACTCGACCATCAAGATCAATAAGTTAGTCCACGTGAAGCGTATCGACGGACACTACTGGTATCCGTTCTCGCTGCCGTACGACTGCAAGATATCCGATATCGTGGAGCAGTGCGGTCTCGACCTTGGTACTTATGGTACCGACTGGGGTATTAAGTACTACAACGGTGAACGCCGTCAAAAAGAGGCTACCGCTGCCTCGCTCGGTGCTACCGGCTACCACTGGTATATGATGCCATCCACCGGTACGCTGAAAGCCAACAAGGGTTATATCATTGCCCTCGCCTTGCCAAACGAGAACTTGATGCGGTCAATATACTTCACGCCTGCCGGCACGAGCAACTACCTCGAGGACGGTACAGAGAAGTACTCATATATCAGCAACTGGTCTGATAACCTCACCGCCGATGCTCGTCACCATGGTTGGAACTTCGTAGGTTCACCTTACATATCGCTCTTTGGCGAAGGCGCAGATGGTCAAGGTCTCAACAACACGAAGATGAAGATGGGTCGTACCAACACCGAGACTGGTGAACAAGAGGATACAAAAAATGTGTATGTCTCTGTTCCGAACGGCGGCAACACCAACACCTATACGCAGAGCATCGCCTCGGGTGTGACACTCTATCCGTTCAAGGCTTACTTCGTGCAGGCTATCGACCCAAGCACCTCTGCGCCTGCTACCGACAGTATCAAACTGACTTATACGAAGACCAACACCCGCCTCAACGCTCCGGCACGCGTGCAGAGCACGGCTAAGACCATCTTTGCCGAGTTGAACTTGACCAACAGCGACAACAGTCTGCGCGACAACGCTGGTGTACTCGTAGGTGCCTTCACCGCCGACTATGAGATAGGTAGCGACCTGACGAAGATGTACGCTGCCGATGTCCGTCCGCAACTCTATACCGTCGATGCCGCTTGGGGTAAGATGGCATACCTCGCCGTAGCCGACGAGGCAGCACATAACATCAGTCTGGGTATCTACCTCCCTGCCGCCGGTTCGTACACCCTATCACTCAATAACAACCTCAGTGAGACCGGTAGCGCCGATGCGGTCTACCTCCTCTACAACGGAGCGGTGGTAGCCAACCTGCTGACAATGGACTATACCGTCACTGCCACTGCTGCGGGTACGGTCAATGGCTATAGCCTCGACATACGCCGTGCTTCTGAGACCACCACAGCTGACGAGTGGGCAGAAGGTGATGGACCCCAAGCACACTACCGTGAGGGTATGCTCTATATCGATAACCTGCCATCGGGTGCTGAGGTTTATGTATACGATGTGCTGGGACGACTGCTGCTGAACACCGTTGCCACCGATGCTATGGTGTCGATGCCGACCGTCACCACCGGCGTATATACCATCCTCGTACGATCGAATGATAGCCAGACCGTACTCAAGACCCTCTTGCGATAGTAGAACGGAATAGAAGACAGACAGAATACGAATAACCAAACAACAGAATATATGTGTCACCAGTTTATGCACTCTTGGATGCTACGCATCGTACTCTTCTTGGCAGTCGCCTCGCTCACTATGACGGCGACAGCCGACGATGCTAATGCTACCCATGCACTTTACTCCACATCCGACTACAGAGTGCAGAAGAAGTATGTCCCGTCGTATAACGCCCAGCCGCTGCATGGCACTGTCGTCGTGCCGGTCATGACCTCGATGCAGAGCGTTGCCCGCACCGATGTCAGTCACTCGGTCTACAGCAGCCATGTCTCACCCGTAGGGGCAAGTAGTCCGTACACCACTACCGCTGCCTCCACCAGCGGACCACGACGCGCACCTATCGACGGTAACATCGGTGACCCTGGCGCTATCACTGTACCCTTAGGCGATATCCCCAGCCTGCTCATCCTTG
>CAYNMA010000107.1:0-8514 GCA_964398075.1 uncultured Bacteroides sp.
AGTCAAGCAGATACAAATAAAAACCACAAAGCGCTCAAAAAGTAGAGAAACATCCCGATTAATAACAAAATAACGAAACGTGGAATTTTTAGAACATCCCTTTATATTTTTTGACCACGTATATTTGACCGTTCGTGTCACTCGCAATGGAATATTTGACCCCTATTTGGCAATATTTGTTCCAATAAGTCTATCGATAGTTGTTGATAGCGAGTTGCTAACCGTTTTGGGTTCTTGTTTTTTTGCGTTTTTTGGCCAAGGTTTTTATGTCCTATCTCGGTCAATAGACATCCATTCACGGCTTCCTTGTCAATTGTCCAATTGACAATTGTCCAATCTCCACTACATCTTCATCATCATACTAAGCATATACCGGAACGTCTCAGGGTCTTGCAGTTCCTCGCGTCGCATACGGCTAAGCGCAATAAACTGGTCCTCTTTCTCAAAGCCGATAAACTTACGCCCCAACAGATTCGCCGCAATACCGGTCGTACTACTGCCCGCAAAAGGGTCAAGCACAATATCGCCTTGGTCTGTCGATGCCATGATAATACGATACAACAATCGTAACGGTTTTTGCGTAGGGTGCTTTCCACAGGTTTTCTCCCATTTGCCTACTGCAGGTAACTTCCACACATCCGTCATCTGCTTGCCGCCGTTCATCTGCTTCATCGCTTCATAATTGAATTTGTGCTTCACATTCTCGCCTTTCCGTGCCCAAATAATAAACTCCGTGGAGAATGTGAAATACCTACAACTAAGATTGGGTGGCGGGTCCGATTTCTGCCAAGTAATGATATTCAGTATCTTATATCCCAGTTCTTGCAAGCAACGCTGCACAGTGAATATATTATGATAAGTCCCCGATATCCAAATAGTGCCATCCTCTGTTAACTTACTACGGCACAATGATAACCACTTGTAATTGAACTGATAAATAGACTCTGGCGTTCCTCCTTTATCCCAATCACCCTTATCCACACACACTTGTTTACCACTCTGCACACTGATGCCGCCGTTACTAAGGAAATAAGGTGGGTCGGCAAAGATAGTGCGAATAGTATTGTCTGGAACCTCATGAATGAGTCCCATACAGTCGCCCTGACAAAGAGCAAAATCGCGTCTATCAAATATAGGTAACATTATTCTACTTGACAGCGTGCCGTGAACTGACTGATAGTGGCAAAGTTGTAGATACTCGGTATCGCTGCAAAGGCTTCTTCTAGTTTGTTCTTTGCCGACATCCATCCAAGTCCATCCGTTATCCACACAAACTCATATCCCTTCACCGCATTTATCTTCGGCGCTATATCCGTGTAGGAACGAGCCGTCTCGTTCAGTTTAGAACCTCCCCCCGAGTAGAAGTTGACTTCAACAAGATAGGTTGTCTTCTTTGTCTTAACCACAAAGTCGAATACCTTTTTGTCTACACCAAGAGCTTCTGCAATAAGAGGAAACTTGTTCGAGGACACCTGCTGTTCAAAATCAAGTCGAGCTTCACTAAAAATATGTGCCACCCATTTCTCTGTGATAGAGCCACTACGGTTCTTGCGTGAATTCGTATCAAGCCCTGTCTCCACACCAAAGACATAATCCACCAAACTCTTTACCTTCCTATCTTGAATCACTTTATCAAGTCCTGTCTTCGTAAGGAATTCCATAATACCTTCAACGCTACTAAACAGTTGGTGCACTCGGTCTAACTCGCCTTTGTCGTTGAGATACAACTCTTTACTATGTTTGCGAGTCGCAATCAAGATGTCCATCACCTCAAAGACCTTCGGGTCTCTATTCCATAACTCCTCTACCGCTTTTTGCAAGTCTGTTTTTCCTAAGAGATAATTGAGTGTATTGAGACTTATCTCAATATCTGCCACATTCCTACCTATCTTATCGAAATCGCAATAAAAGTCCAACGTGCGGTTGGTCTCTTTGAGTTGCGAAAGGAACTCCCGAAACTGTTCATCTGTGTGTGCTTTCATGTTTATTCTATTATGGGTTGTATTGGATAGTTATGAACTAATATCTCCGTTAGCTTACCTCGTTTAGACGGATTGGCATTGACACTACGAGAGGCTAACACACGTTCTATATGATACTGCAGATAGAGGTCATCAAAGAACCCATCTTTGCAATCCGAGTTACTAAGCATGAAATGATAACCTGCTTTCTGTACCTCATCGCAAAACTCTTTTAGTCGTTGCTGAGCAAGATCATTAAAAGCCTCTTTCGTATAGTCATTGAAGCTACTGGTTGCATTCAGAGGTCTATACGGTGGGTCAAAGTAAAACAACGTCTTGTCTTTCGCATATTGAAGCGTCTCCGTGTAATCCCCTGTCAAAATCGTCACTTTCTGCAAGAGTTGACTATCTGCATAGATAGTATTCGCATCGCAGATAGTCGGCGTCTCGTATCGTCCAAAAGGTACATTGAACAGCCCCGACTTATTTACTCGATAGAGTCCATTGAAGCAGGTCCTATTGAGAAAAAAGAATAATGTCGTATTGCGTATCGAGTCTAACTGTTTGGTATTAAACTCTGCTCGCCGTTGCATGTAATACTCTTTTTTTGCGTCTTCATTGGGCAACGCATAGTACTCCGCCTGAAGTTCTTGCAGCGCTGCCACCAATACATCGGGAGTGTCTCTAACTACCTTATAACATGTCGTAAGGTCGGCGTTGATATCATTGATAATCGCTGAAGTGATATTGGGATGATGTTGCAATATATGGAAGAGCATAGCTCCTCCGCCTATAAAAGGCTCAATGTAAGTAACATTCTCCCATCGGTTAAAGTCAGCAGGAAGCAACGCTTCGAGTTGGTCAATGAGTTGCGCCTTCCCGCCAACCCATTTAACAAATGGTTTCGCTTTCATTGTCTATATATGTAATTTGTCGATATATGTAATTCGTCTATAAATGTAATCTATCAATAATCGTTTCCACGTCGCACTTTCAATACGACCGCAAAGATATACATATTTCGCTAATCAAACAAATGTCCCTTTAACAATACACCAGACGTCCATTCGCAGTTTCCATGTTAATTGTTACCTGTTAATTGTTAATTGTCAATCTTCACCATCGTGGCGAATTGGAGGAGGATAGTTTTTTCTCCGTGTTCGTCGAAGCGGATTCTTGCTCGACCGTCCTCTACGCTTAGCACAGTGCCTTTCCCAAACCGAGTATGATTCACCCTATCCCCTGCGTTATACGGGCTCTTCGCTGAGGAAGAAGTCTTCGAAGCAGCAGAGGTCCACGGATATTCCATATCGCCCAACGTTGAGGTCCTCGAAGTGGATGCCCTCGATATGGGTGCCCACTTAAGATTCGATACTTTCGGAGCCGACCACTCACCCGTTGACCTCGACGTCGAAGTCCCCGAGGTACTACTATACCCCCGATTCGGTATCTTAGTCAGTCGCCGTGGTGTCGGTTGCGATGCGCTCTTCGTAGGACCTGCATAGAAGCCCGACATCGATATGTTCGGGCAGTTTGGCGTATAACCTACCGTCTTCACAAACGAAGGGTCAAGGTCCTGCAAGAATAGGCTTGGCTGCGATGGCTCTACCTGACCATTACGGAAACGCATGGTAACGTGACTTATATAACACTCCTTCTCTGCACGCGTGATAGCCACATAGAATAGCCGCCGTTCCTCTTCCGTCTCTTTCTCATCGTTCACAAAACCCGACGGGAACAACTTATTCTCCATACCCACAATAAACACCACAGGGAACTCCAATCCCTTCGCTGCATGCACGGTCATCATCATGGTGCGTGGTGTATCTTCATCGGTCTTCTCGTCTTGGTCGGTCAGAAGCGATATCTCCGACAAGAACTCTGCCACGCTCAACGGTGCTTCGCCCTCTTTCCGACGGTCCTCTTCACGTGTCGATATATCCGTCAGCAACTCCTCCAAGTTTTCCATCCGTTCCCTATCCTCTTCTTTCATCTCGTGCGTCACCTCCACAAGCAACCCTGACCGACGCAATACATCTCTCGCAAACTCGTACATCGTTGCCGTCTTTGCTTTCTCCGCAAACGAGTCAATCAACTCGATGAAATGCAGCAATCGATGCATCGCTGTCGATGTGATATTGATAGGAGTTCTCGGCAGAACACGAAGCAATTCACTCAATCCCATATTCGTCTGCCGAGCATAATCGGTCAGTCGCTGCACCGTTGTGTCACCAATCCCTCTCGCTGGCACATTGATAACGCGTAGCAGCGCCTCCGTGTTCTCCGGGTTGATTGCCAACTGCATATACGCCAACGCATCTTTTACCTCTTTGCGTTGATAGAACGACATACCCCCATAGATCTTATACGGTATTCCCTTCACACGAAAAGCGTCCTCTATCACACGCGACTGTGCATTCGTTCGGTATAATATCGCAAAGTCCTGATACGACATTCCATCTTTCTGATGCCTACTTGCCACGGCAGCGGCTACGGCGGCGGCTTCACCTCGGTCGTCTGCATACTGGTTCACCTGCACCGGCTGTCCCTTCTCTTTTTCCGAAAAGACATTCTTCGGTATCTGTCGTCTGTTCTTCTGTATCAGGCTGTTCGCCGCATTCACTATGTTCTGCGTACTCCGATAGTTCTGCTCCAACTTAAACAGTTTCGCATTCGGATACAGTTTCTGAAAACTCAATATATGCGTTATGTCCGCTCCACGAAATGAATAGATACTCTGTGCATCGTCGCCCACCACGCAGATGTTCTCTTGCGGCTCTGCCAAGGTACGAATAATCATATCCTGTGCGTAGTTAGTGTCTTGATACTCATCTACTAAGATATACGAGAACTGTTTCTGATACCTCTCTTTCACTTCGGGATTGTTAAGCAAGAGAAGATTCATATTGAACAACAAATCGTCGAAATCCATGGCATTACTTGCCCGCAGTTGTGCATTATATCGAAGATAAATCTCCGCAATCATAGGCATCCGTGTCGACTTGTCATGCTCCATACTGTCAGGGTCGCTCGCATAGTCGTGTGGCGACTGCATCTTATTCTTCGCCATTGATATACGCGCTGCCACCGTATTGACCTTATAGGTCTTATCGTCCAATCCCATCTCCTTGATGATGCGTTTGATCATGCTCTTCGAATCGGTTGCATCGTGAATCGTATAGTCGTTGGTATACCCAAGTGCCGATGCCTCTTTGCGCAGTATGCGTGCACACAGCGCATGGAAAGTGCCCATCCACAGGTATCGCGCATCTTTGCCACCCACCAATTTCTCGATACGCGACTTCATCTCTCGCGCCGCCTTGTTCGTAAAGGTCACAGCCAAGATGGAATACGCAGGGATACCCTTCGACAACAGATACGCTATCTTATAGGTAAGAACACGTGTCTTACCCGAACCTGCACCCGCTATCACAATATTCGGTCCCTCTGTGTACAACACGGCTGCTTGCTGACTTTCATTAAGGTCTTCTATCGGAAACATATTTCTCTGCTTTATCTTCGTTTTAGGGTGCAAATGTAGAAAATATTCACTACCTTTGCAAGCCCATCTCACAAGAATATGTTGCCAAATGCATTCATAGTATTGATCCGCAAACAATTAGGTAGTTCAGCCAATGCTTTTCTTCAAGCACTCGCTCGACCTGCCGAAGTCTCTATGCGCATCAACGATAAAACCGCCATACCGACCCAAGGGCTGACCCCTGTTCCGTGGCACCCACAAGGTTTTTATCTCAATGACCGACCCTCTTTCACGCTCGACCCGCTCTTTCATGCAGGTTGTTACTATGTCCAAGAGGCGTCTTCGATGTTCCTCTATCAGGTCTTGCAGCAGTATGTTCCGAAAGACTCTATCGTCTTAGACCTCTGCGCCGCACCTGGTGGCAAATCCACGCTCATCAGCGAGTATATCGGTTCGGAAGGACTTCTCGTCAGCAACGAAGTGGTCCGCCAACGCGCCTTTATCCTCTCCGAGAACATACAGAAATGGGGTAATGGCAACACCGTTGTCACACACAATCAGCCCGAAGACTTTGCCGATAAGTTACCCAACTCCTTCCAATGCGTCGTTGTCGATGCACCGTGTTCGGGTGAGGGTATGTTCCGCAAAGACCCGCAATCCATCGACGAATGGAGTCCTCGCAATGTCTCAATGTGTGCCGAACGCCAACGCAGTATCTTACGCAACGCTTGGGAAACCCTCAGCGACGGTGGCGTCTTGATATACTCCACTTGCACCTACAATGACAAAGAGGATGAACAAAACGCTCAATGGATCATCAACGAGTTAGGCGGCGAGTTGTTAAAGGTCGACTATGCACCACAATGGGGTGTCACCGAGACCACGGGCTACCATTTCTACCCCCATCGTACCCGTGGCGAAGGTTTTTATATTGCCGCTTTCCGCAAGAATACGATAGGTGGTCAGCGTTCGCCTTTTGCTATCAAGAAAGATAAAGATAAGGACCGCAGACCTAAGGCTTCTGCTATCTATCACAAGCAAGCCGCTGAGTGGTTGCTTAACCCCGACCAATGGTATATTGCCGAAGACGATCGTTTCCTGCAAGCCTTTCCTGCCAAATATGAACAGCAGGTCAAGACGCTCCATAAACTATTCATCTGCATCACCGCCGGTTTCGGTGTTGGCGAGGTTCGTGGTAAGTACCTATGCCCACAACATAGCCTCGCTATGGTCAAGTGCTTCAAGAAAGATGCTTTTCCGTGCGTCGACTTGCCCTTGCAACAAGCCTTGTCCTATCTTCGATGCGAAGCCTTATCTCTTCCCGACTTGCCTATTGGTATCGTCTGCATGACCTATCAAGGTATACCTCTTGGCTTCATGAAGAACATTGGCAACCATTGTAACAACCTCTATCCAAAAGAATGGCGCATCCGAAAACAAATAGAATCCTGATGGGAATAGATGGGAAAATAAAAAGGACTCTAAAGGGAACGAATAGGAAAGTGTATAGAGTTCTATTCCTTCTCCTTTTATTGTTGTCTATCAGTAGCCCATCAGTGGGTGATCAGTGGCACATCAGTACCGAGATTCTCCACACATCTACCCTACAATTACCAGAAGATTACCAGAGGATCCTCATCGTAAATAACATGGTTGCTCAACCCAACAATGTAGGGCACACCATCTTTGCAGGCAACAAATCCGTAGGAACAACCAACATTGATGCTTCCACTTTCCCTCGATTATTCTTGTTTGCCCTAACCCAAACCCTTGATGAATCCAACTATTTCGAGAGCATCAGCCTACTCGAAACGAGCCAAAACCCAACCAACTCCTATCTTTCACCCCACTTTCTGACTACCACTCAGGTCGATTCACTCTGCTATAACTATCAGACCGACGCTGTATTATCCTGCAATACCCTTATCACTTACGACACCTTAGGCATGTTTCTCACAAGCGATTACGAATATTGCACCTACCTCGTTGCCTACCAATCCTACGCATTAACCATCCAATCGCCTACCTCCGCCCCTATATCGTACCAACATACCGATACCTTGTACTGGGAATCAATCGACGATTCTCTTACCACTTCCCTTGCCGGACTACCCGATCGCCAAACGGCTCTCGAAGACATGTCCACGTATACAGGTGAGAAACTCGCAGGATTATTCTTGCCTTCGTGGGAGAAAGTCGACCGATATATCTACGACTACCAAGACACCACCTTTCAGCGCGGCTTAGACCACCTAAGGTATCAGCAATGGTCTTCGGCGATTGACGCATGGACCACGCTCTATTCCTCCACGCACAAAGCCATGATCAAGGGATATTGCGCCAACAATATAGCCGTGGCTTATGAACTACAAGACGACCTTGATGCTGCCATCTTGTGGGCATCACGCGCCGTTGACGCTTTCTCTTCCGCACGAAAATCCTCCGCTCTACAAGACAAAACCAATCTACAATACTACCTCCACCAACTCCAACAGCGTGCAAGCAGCTTATCTAACCCATCGTTAAGTGGGCGTTGAACGAACATTCTCACTTTGTCAATCAATATAACTCCCAAGAAAGTCAATAGTGTCAATGGTATAAGCAGCAACACTAACTGCCAGTTTGCCAAACCATCTACCATCGATGCAAGTAGTTTGTAATTCACATAACGCTCTTGTATTATATACACTGCCAAACAAGATGCCGCCAACCAATTGACAACCTTGCTTTGGAAATGAAACGACATCACGAATATAAAGAATCCCATTGCCGACAATAACACAAAGATATTGTTATAAGCAAAGGCGCTCCACTCGGGGATTACCATTACACATACCCCCCATAACAAACTTGATATCACATAAACAGCGAACGCTTTCCAACGCATACCGCTAAAATCAGCATACTTTCTCAAATAGCCTCCCACCATATATAGGTACACGAACTGAGCCGTAGCGTAACCATCTGCACTAAATCCAGTCATGTTCCGCCACCAACCAAAGTACAGATTACCAAAGGTCATCAGCAATAATACCACTTGATATTGTCGCATCGAGAAATGATCTCGCGCCA
>CAYNMA010000108.1:0-8397 GCA_964398075.1 uncultured Bacteroides sp.
TCTCTATTATCAGCTCTATCAATAACGATGATGTTTCTGTCCAACGGATATTTAGTTGTCGGTGATGTTAAAGAGGATTTCACCGTAGGGGTTTGAGCCTTTGCGGATATAACGCCCATCGATATTGTAGAGGATTTCGCCATAAGGCATTTGCCCCTCACGGATGTATTTGCCATCGATATTATATTCAATCTCGTTATATCGATTCTGTCCGCTACGAACATAAGTAGCCGACACCAAGATGCAGAGCGATATCCCTGCGATGAGTCCTAACAGGAATGCTTTCATTTGACGGGGAATCGGAAGGTTACACCTAAATAGACATTGAAGCTGGTGTGGGTGGTATATGAGACATCCATGTTCATGGCGAGGTGGGTACTAATAGGGCAGATAGCCGTGATGAAGCCACCATAGAACATACCTTTTGCGCCTAACTCGACGACACCATTGTTCTCCCAACGGTGCACGACATTATGATTGAAGCAGACATTACATTTGCCGTAGATACCACCAATAGAGAGGTATCTGCCAAGCATGAAACCTGCTCGGATGTCCCATTTTGGGAAGTTGCGGTAAGGTCCATTATATTGCGATATCGAACCATCTTCATTTTCAATGAGGATGCGTCCATAGTAGCTATCGAAGCCACCAACGATACCGAAAGAGTTGTTCCAAGTGTAATAGACACTTGCGCCATAGGCAAAGTAGCCATTGTCGGAGAAGGAATATCCGAAACGGGTAGAGAGTCCAAACCAGCTAGTGCGATTACGCTTATCGTAGAGTTGGTCAAGCGTGTAGGTTTCGGAATCATTGTAGGTTCCTGCCTGCATGGAAGGCGTGAATAACGAAGCTGCCACGAGGAGCACGAGAGAGAGCAAAGTAGATTTTTTCATAAGCGATGTATTTAAGTTCTGCAAATATATGTAAAAGATTTGGAATATACAAGAGTTTTGGCGAATATTTTTGCGAGGAGGTGTATTTTTGTTTTCTGTTCGCACTGCGTACGGTTTTGGTTTCCTTCGCACTGCGTGCAAGTGGACGTTTCCCTGCCACTACGTGGCAGAGAAATTAAAAGAAAGGAGAAAAGAAATTAAGAGAACTCCTGATCGCTGTGTTCGCGAGGAATAAAGGAGATGAAAGAAACGAGATACAGACGTGATTGGTTTGGTATGAGGTTCGGGTTAGATTGGTTTGGTTTGGTTTTTGTAGTAGTTTGGTGGTGTTGGAGAAAAGTAGTACCTTTGCCGTCTAAAAACAAAACGAAGAGATATGTCATTAAAATGCGGTATAGTTGGATTGCCTAATGTGGGCAAATCGACATTATTCAACTGCCTTAGCAATGCAAAGGCGCAATCGGCCAATTTCCCTTTCTGCACAATAGAACCTAATGTAGGCGTTATCACAGTACCCGACGAGCGACTCATTAAGTTGGGTGAGCTATGTAAGCCTGAGCGTGGTGTGATACCAACGACCGTGGAGATTGTGGATATTGCAGGGCTTGTGAAAGGTGCAAGCAAAGGCGAAGGATTAGGTAATAAGTTCTTGGCAAACATCCGTGAGACGGATGCTATCATTCATGTGTTGCGCTGCTTCGATGATGATAATGTTGTGCATGTGGATGGTTCTGTTGACCCTGTGCGCGATAAGGAGATTATCGATGCAGAGTTGCAGTTGAAGGACTTGGAGACAGTAGAGTCGCGTTTGCAGAAGACAGAGAAACAGGCAAAAGCGGGTGGAGATAAGCAAGCGAAGATAGCCTTGGATGTACTGCAAAAGTATCAGCAAGCATTGTCGCAAGGATTGAATGCTCGTACGGTCGTTCTTGATAACAAGGAAGAAGAGCAAGCGGCAAAAGAGATGTTCTTATTGACAAATAAGCCTGTGTTGTATGTATGTAATGTGGATGAGGGTTCGGCTGTTGATGGAAACAAGTATGTGGAGCAAGTGCGTGAGGCAGTGAAGGACGAGGATGCGCAAGTGATAGTGGTGGCAGCCAAGATTGAGAGCGAGATTGCCGAGTTGGAGACTTATGAGGAGCGCCAGATGTTCTTGGAAGAGATTGGCTTGAAGGAGTCGGGCGTCAATCGACTTATTAAAGCCGCTTACTCGTTGTTGAACCTACGCACTTTCCTTACGGCAGGTAGCGATGAGGTTCGCGCATGGACCTTCAGAGCAGGAAGCAAAGCACCGCAATGTGCGGGTGTTATCCACACCGATTTTGAGCGGGGATTCATTCGTGCAGAGGTAATCAAATACGACGATTTTGTGGCACTTGGTGGCGAGGCTGCTTGTAGAGCCGCAGGTAAGTTGGCAACGGAAGGCAAGGATTACTTAGTGCAAGATGGTGATATTATGCACTTCTTATTCAATGTATAGAGACTAACCCAAATTATTAACTATAAAAAGATTAACAATGTTTGATTTTTTGAACACTTGGATAGCGCAAGGAGGCTTTTGGGCTGCTATCCCAATGATTATTGTGGGCTTTGTAGCCTTGGTATATGGAGCAGATTGGCTCGTAGACGGTGCGAGTGGTTTGGCAAAGAAGTATGGTGTGAGTGACCTTGTGATAGGTCTGACCATTGTGGCTTTTGGTACAAGTATGCCTGAGTTTGTGGTAAACATGGTGGCTGTGTCGCAGCACAACAGCGAGATTGCTATTACCAATATCTTGGGCAGCAATATCATCAACGTATTTATTATCTTAGGCGCCTCAGCCCTTATCTACCCGATTGTATCGACTAAACAGTCACGGCGATTTGATATCCCTTGGAGTTTATTGGCTGCCTTACTGGTGCTTTTCTTTGCTACCTATTGCAGCCCATCGTGGTTGAAGGTGGAGAACCTCTTCAATATACATGTTAATGATGCAACTCTCACGAATGTGGGTCACTTCCATTGGGGCGAAGGCAATCATGGTTTCATCTCGGGTATTGGAGGTTGCGTGCTGCTGATATTCTTTATTATCTTCTTGTGGCATAGTATTCATAACGCAAAAGGAGGGGTTACGGAACCTACAGAGGACTATAAACCGATGAAACTATACAAGGCGCTGTTGCTTATTGCAGTGGGTTTGATAGCCTTGGTTATTGGTGGTGAGTTGATTGTGGATAGCGCTACCTTTATTGCCAAAGAGGCAGGCGTGAGCGATGCTATTATCGGTCTTACCATTGTAGCATTGGGTACATCGTTGCCTGAGTTGGCAACCTCATGTATTGCAGCTTACAAGAAAAACAGTGATATTGCATTGGGCAATGTGATTGGTAGCAATATCTTCAATATCTTCTTTATTCTCGGTGTGAGTGCCGTTATCTATCCTTTGCCTGGTTATAAGGGATTGGAGATAGATGCCTTGATGGCCGCATTGGCGAGTGCTATTGTTCTTCTGTTTGTATGCACAAACAAGCAACACGAAATCAAGCGTTGGCATGGTGCCGTACTGATATTGGTGTACGCAGGTTATCTCACCTACCGATTGATGACAATGTAGTCAGATTGAATTGGGTGCGTTCTTTATCGCAGAACCAGCCCCATTTATTGAAATAGCGACACATATTCACAATGTGAATCCACAAGAGGCGCATACTATGGTATGAGCCTCTTTTGTGATTATGCACTATAGTGACAGCGGGGTAGAAAAGCGTTAGATAATCTCGATGAATACGGCGTGTGAGGTCGATATCCTCGGGGTACATGAAATAGCGTTCATCGAAGTAACCCACCTGCTGAACAGCCTCAGCACGAAGTAACATGAAACAGCCGCTGAGATAGGGTACATTCATAATCTTGTCGTAACCCGATTGGCGCAACTCATACTGTGCATTGCGTTGGGCTATCCACTTATTGGGCAAGAAGCGCCTGCCAAACACATCAAGAGGCGATGGAAGCAGTTTGCAGAGATACTGCGTTTCGCCATTTGGGCATACCACTTTGGGCATCATCTGTCCCACTTCGGGATGCAGTTCCATGTAGGCACACATAGCATCAATATCCTCGGCGTGCAAGAGGATGTCGGAGTTCAAGACGAGGTGAAAAAGCACCTTTTCATCGGTTGTTTTGCGCAAGGCGATGTTATGTGCACGACCATATCCGAGATTCTTACCCACAAAGATGTACTGCACTCGTTGGTCTTGTTCGGCAAAGGAGGTAGGAGCAGGTGAGTTATCCACAAGATAGATGTAATGAAGACACTGCACCTTCAGCAGTTCCTGCACTAAGGGATTTACTTCGTTTTCCCAATCGGGGTGATATAAGACGATGGAGATATTCAGCACTTTACTTGCGATATTTGAGATATCCACGAACAGCCCATTGTGCTAAGTAATAGGCGCTACGCAAGAGACCAAGATGCTCCACATGATAATAGACCAAGAACTGCGGGCGAATCATCTTGCGTTTGTTGGCAGTAGCCGCTTGCGACGAAAGACGATAGGAAGCCAAGATTTTGGGATTGCCGTAGGCATAATCGGTCTGTTTGATGAGTGAGAGCCAAAGGACATAGTCGTCGCGGAGGCTTTTCAGTTCCTCGTGGAAGAAGATGTCACAGAGGTCTTGTCGATCAATCATTGTAGTGAGACAAGGCAGACTGCAAGTTTTGAGGAGGTCATGATAGTTGGCTTTTGCAGGCACAATCATGGGTTGCAATATTTCTTTTCCATTCTCATCGACTCGTCGGCATGAGGCGCAGACAATCTTCGCGTTTTTCTCTTGCATGAACTGCAGTTGTTCAGCGAGAAAAGTGTGATCCCAATAGTCGTCGGCATCGAGGAAAACCATGTATCGACCTTTTGCTTCACGGATACCGTGGTTGCGAGCCGATGCACTGCCGCCGTTAGGTTGCGAGAAGACACGGATACGACTATCTTTCTCGGCATAAGACTGTGCGATGGTTTCGCTGTGGTCTTTGCTGCCATCGTTGACGATAATCATCTCCCAATGAGGGTAGGTCTGCGCAAGAACACTCTCGATAGTCTGCGAGACAAAGCGTTCGCCGTTGTATAATGGGGTAATGATACTGACTAAGTTATTTTCCATGAAGAACATTCATCCATTTAGTGTAAATCGTTTCTGGAGTATAATTAACTACTATGTTGCGTGTTTGTTGGTGCAGAGTATCTCGGAGAGAGTCATAGTTGGCAACACGAGCAATTGCTTTGCCAAGTTGTTTGACATCAGCAAAAGGCACTAAGATACCGCCACCATTTTGAAGCAGCACGGAAGGTCCTTCTTTGCAATCGAAGCTGACGATAGGTAATCCTGCAGCAGCGGCTTCGAGGAGCACCATCGGGAAGCCTTCAAAGCGGGAAGACATGATGTAGAAGGCATGGGTAGCATACACTTGTTCGATGTCTTGCGTGAAGGGATGAAAGTGCACTCGCTGTTGCAGCTTCAAAGCATCTCGTTGCTGCAGTAACATCTGTTGTTCAGGTCCATCGCCATAGATATCAATCTTCCAATCGCCTAATTGTTCTTGTACGGAAGCCACGGCAGACAGCAAGAGGTCAAAGCCTTTTTGTTTTGTCAATCGCCCAACAGCCAATGCTCGATGTACGTTTTGCCCTTGCCATGTATTGGGACGAATGGAGACCATATTCTCTATCACCTTTACTTGCTGCACGCCATGACGGAGGAACTGTTGACGGTCGGTTTCGGTCAATACAACCAAACAGCGGAAATGGCGATAGACTCTATTTCGGAGATAACGAATAGCCGATGAATACATGCCATATCGAAAATGTTCACATGCCACAGACTTACCTGATAAGCCTGCTCGGAAAAGTAATAGACTCGCCAAGAACTTCTGACTGATGATAACATCTGCCTCTTGCAGGGCAAGACAGTGTTTTACTTTTCGCACTTGCCGAACCGTGATATGCAACCGTTTCGTCATTGGCATCTTGCCATTGTATTCATCGAAGCACAGATAACTCATTTGAACGGATTCTGACAAAGGGTATTGCACTCTCCCTTGCGTTCGGAAGACGGAAACTATCTGCACTTCTTGCCCATTTCGCACCATTTCATCGGCCAAACAGCAAGTGGTTCGTTCGGTGCCGCCTTGCGTAGTGATGTCTTGTATGAAGAACACTATTCTCATCGTGGCAGGGTATGAAGGCGAATAAAATAGCGAGTCTTCCAATAGAGGAAGTGCAAGCGATTGTGAAAAATCTCCGGTGAAAAGGCGCGATAATGCTCTTTAGCTTCTTTCCAACGGATGGATAATGTGCGCCAAAAAGTGTAATGCAAAGCACCTATTGCGTTGTCTCCATGTTGGCGGTAGAGAATAGAGGGTTGAGCAATAGGGATCAACTGTCCGTGTGCTAAATGTACTGACATAGCCACGGTGTAGTCGTGCATAATAGCCTTAGGCGAGAAGGGCAACGAGACTCGTCGTGCGGCTTGATTGAACAGCATAGTGCAACCTGTGACGCTGTTACAATGAGCCAAGTAGTAGGTGTTGTTGTTCAAAATCTGCGGGTGGACATTAGAGTACTGCCAAAAAGATGGCGAGATGAGGTTGAGGTGTTCATCCACTATCTGCAAATCGGTGTGGATAAGTATCGGGGTCTTTGTTCCAAACTGTTGTTCTGTTTCCTGCATCTTATCCATGCACACTTGCAATTTCTCGGGCAGCCATACATCGTCTTGGTCGGCAAAAGCGATATAACCTTCGTCGGCATAGTCGCTCAACAATTTCTCGAAAGAGTGCATAGCCTTGAGGTTTTGGCCATCGCACACTAAGCGGATGCGTGAGTCTTTTTGGAGATACGATTGTACGATTTGTATGGTTTCATCGGTAGATCCGTCATCTCTTATGACCAACTGCCAAGTGGTGAAACGTTGTGCAAGGATCGAATCTAACTGCTCTCGCAGGTATCGCGCTCCGTTATATGTCGACATCAAAATGGTTATCATCGCATCTGTTCTCCTCGTTTTATCATCTCTTGGTAGTCGCAAGTCCAATAGAGTTCCGCCTGATCTAATTGGCGTTTTTCTAATACCTCTTGCGAATATTTGAATCGCTCCGTTACAAGCGAGATGTTCATTGTAGGGTACTTCAACCGTTTGGCTTCTGCAGGGAAACCGAGTAGCAGCACACCCGTATAGAGCACCAACACGAAAGCATAGACCTGTTTGGTGAGCTGGTCTTTGCGTTCAGAGGTGTAGAGAGTATTGGCGATATAGATTATCAAGAACGGCAAGAAATATGACCGCAATCGATTGAGTAAGAACCAATAAGGATAAAGGCATACCACGATGGCTATTCCGCACCATACCAACCAATGTTTGCGCGCGTTACCTTCTTTGGGGGCAAGGTAATATGCCAAGCAGAAGATGGAAGCAAGGTATACAATCAAGATGCGTTGGAAAGGTTTTCCTACGAGCAGATGGTGCTTGGCTGAGGCTATCTGCGAAGCAGATAATGGCAAGGTCTCAACCACTTTTACTAACAAAGGTTGCAATGGGATGAGGATGAGTCCGATGATGAGGACTCCCAATAAAATATACCATCGTTTATCTACAGGCACTTTGCCAACAAGAAATAGCAAGCCGAATAGTATGAGGATGATCACCGCCGATTTATGCATTGTGCAAGATAGCAGTGCCATCATGATTGCCCAAACATATTGTTTTTTCTCTAATAACAGGATGAAGAAATAGAAGAAAGTCACGGCAAGGCATTGGCGAAACTCGGCGAACATCAAGTTATAGTCGAGCGCAACAAGTGCCATTAACGCCAGAGTATGGTATGCTTTGAGTCGCTTAAAAAGGCAAAAGACAACTGCATAGTAGAAGACGGCAATGATGGCTGTCATCCACCAGAAACTTACGCCCCAAGAGTGCAATACACTGCAAAAGAGCGTGAACCCAGGTTCAAATCTCGATTCACTGAGATGCGACAATGCTGCCTGAGGAGATGGAATCTCGCGATAAAAAGGTAGATATGAAGCTATATCTGGTCCAACGGCATATTTCAGTACGCCCCATAGTGCCACCAAGAAAAAGGTACAATAGTATATCTGCCGTTGCATGTGAGGATGCCGAGAAGCCAATGCTTCTGCTATAGTTCCTACAAACGCTATTAATACAAAGACAATGATATAACTCATAATTTTCTCAATGTAGCGCGCAAAGGTAGTCAAATTATAGTCCATTTCCAAATGTAGGTTCTACAACGCACAATAAATGCACATAAACTACCATTTCATCGGTGGTTTTCGCGGTTATATGACTACACTCTTATCAGAGACAAAAAAACGAACACTTGCAGTCATAAGCTTCTTGGTCAGAAAAATATAAGGGATGTTCTAAAAATTCCACGTTTCGTTATTTTGTTACTCATTTGGATGTTTCTCCACTTTTTGAGCGCTTTGTGGTTTTTATTTGTATCTGCTT
>CAYNMA010000109.1:0-5253 GCA_964398075.1 uncultured Bacteroides sp.
TTTGATTGGATGATTTGTTTTTTGATTGGATGATTTGTTTTTTGATTGGATGATTTGTTTTTTGATTGGATGATTTGTTTTGGGGTATTGTTATATAAATATTATGAGTTTTAAGAGTATGGATTTTAATAATATGAGTTTTAATAATACAGACTTAGATTTAAATTTAGAAAATTCACCTGTGCAATTAGTTGAAAGTGAACAACCTTGGTATAAGGATAAAATTGTTATTGATATAGATAAAAAAGAATATAAGAAAAAAATAAATATTAATTGGATATTATTTGGAATATTAGTTTTGCTGATTTTAGCTTGTTTTTGGTATATTTTGAAAAAAAGATAATTTGGGATTTTATTGGTGGGGTTTTATTGGGGGTTTTGATTTAATGGTTTTGGTTTAAAAAATGATATTTTTTTTATTTTTCATGTTTAAAATAAAAATGCTTTATATTTTTGTTATTGTATTATTGTATTGTTTTGTTAAAATGCCTTACGTAGATATTAATGATTTTGACATTAAGAAATTAACCTTTTTTAAGGTTGATCCTACAAGACAAAAACAACAAGAACAATCTGGTAAAAATCAAGCTGCTGTAACGCAACTGAGTATTTTTGCAAGATATGATAAACAACCTCTTTGCCTTTGTGTAACAATTGATAAATTCAAGGGTGGTCAAACTTCTAATGTTGATAGAAATCAACGTGAGATGTTCCCACTTGAAAGTTCAAATGTTAAATTTAATGTTGGACTTTATCCTGGTGATAAAAATTGTGTTCAACTTAAAAATGTTATACAAAGCATTGAGAAAAAACTAGAAAATGATCTTGAAAGTTTGATTTCTGATTATCTTAAAATTTCTGGAAAGAAATTTATAAGTTCTGGATATCAATTATTTTCTGATATTAAAAAAGCAAAAGTTCCTTCTGAGGATGATCCTGATGTAAAAGTAGAAGTTGAAGATACTGAAGAACATTTTTCAAAGCTGATTCTGAAATATGATGAAGATTTTGTTACAAAAAAAATTAAAACTGTTTTTGAAACAAATGAACTAGATAATGAAAAAAGCATAGAAGAAGAAAAGAAAATTTACATTAAAAAGGATAGTGAAACACGAACTGATATTAGTAAGATTAAACTGTATAATAAGAAAATTAGATTAGCGTTTAATCTTGTAAGATGTTGGGTTCAAAAACAAAATTCACCGATGTGTAATAACAAAAAAGGTTTTGGTGTTACATTTAAACTGACGAAAGTGCATATTTTTGATAGTGATAAACTGGATGTTATAGATGATAGATATGCTAATTTCTTTGAAAGTGATGAAGAAAAGAAACAAAATGAAAAATTTGAACAACTTTTTAAGAAAATGAAAGGAAAGAAAAAAGTTAGTGATAATGGTGCTGTTAAGGATGCTGAAGGTGCTGAAGTTGAAGAAAATAATGAGAGTATTAAGACTGATTCTGAAAAAAATATTGGAGATATTGAAAATATTAATGAAGAAAATAATGAAGAAGATAATGAAGAAGATAATGAAGAAGATAATGAAGAAGATAATGAGAGTAATGATAAAGAGAGTAGTGATAAAAATGACGAAATTCAAGAAGAAGACTTTAATATGGACGACTTTATTGAAATTAAGGCTGATAATGGAATTATTATTGATAATAACAATAATAAAACTGTTGAAGATGATAATGAAGGTGAAGTTAATAATGATAGTGATAAAAAGAAGAAAAGTAATGTTAAAAAAAATGTTAAAGTTAAGAAAAATGTGAAAAAGTAAATGTTGAAGTTGATTTGAGTGAAGTTGATTTTATTTGAAGTTGATTTATGTTTAAATATTTTATTTAGTTTTAGTTTTTTTATTTGAATTTTACTAAAAGTTTTAAAAAATGAATTTATTTATTATTTTTAATATAAATTTTTAAATTTATATAAATTAGATGATAACTTTTAATTCATCAATCGAAAATGAAACTGCAGATAATAAATTTTATGGTGGTATTAGTAAAGAAATTATTGAAAGTAAATATGGAGATATTAATTTTTTCTATAAAACAGATGATGATATTATATTTGCAGGTGTATCATTAAATAATTTATTATTATTAAATGACTCAATTAATACGTATATTGAATATTATGAAGATATAAATAATGGTGTTTATCAATTATTATGTATTCTAAAATTTTATATTGTGGAATTTAATAAAATATTTTATAATGTGAATAATTATTATGTTTTTGAGAATCCATATATTTCATATTATGGAAAATATGGATGTAATGAAAATAAACCATCTTATAATATAAAAAAAAATAAGAAATTAATTAAACAATACATGGTATTGTATTTAACATTAATAAAAAAAATTATTAATAATGTTAATTTGAAAAATTCTATTATGTCATTTATTAATAAAAATTTTAGTGATTATGCAATTTTATATAATGGTATTGCTTCCTTTAATAAACAATTATTATCTAAATTATTATTACATAATAATAGTCATTATATTTCATTGTATAATTTAAATCAAAATACATATGATGGAATATTAAGATATGTTACTGATAATAAAGAATTATTTGAAAAAATATACACAAAACATAAACTTATCAAATTATTATCAAATATAGGTTTAGATAATATCAGACAATTATTAATGTATAAAAAGATATTTATTGATATTAGAAAAAATAATAAATTAGTTGATAAATGTTTATATAGTTCAATAATTATAGAAAATTATAAAATTATACAAGCATTTTTATTAAACCAAAATATACTAAAATATTTATTCGATAATATTAGTATAGTAAATACAATATATTGTAATATAGGTCATTATCGGATAATTGCTGATAATGTAAATATTGTAAACTTTATAATAGAAAATATTAATAATCCAAATTTACAAACAAATCAGATTATTAATAATTTTATAACCAACAATAAATTAACTTTTGAATATATTAAAGAAAATAGTTATTTTATTATTTATGTTATGAAAAACTTTGGAAATTTAATAAATTATGTATTACAAAATATGAATTATGTTGAAATGGTTATATTTAATTATAATATAATTTCTGATATTTTTGATAACAATATATATGATGTAATTAATAAATCTCCAGATCTTATAAATTATATGAAAGATGGTAATGTAACTAATATTATATCATATTTAAGTATTAATCAAAATATTAATCAAATTATCAATAACATAACCCTTAAAAATTTTATATATATTTTAATTGAAGAAAAAAATGTGTTCAATGATATGTTTAAGAATGATGATATAATAAGTTTTGTAACAAGATGTGATACAGATCTTACTTTTAAAAACATGAATAATTTTATTTTAAGCAATCCAGATTATTATAATTTTCTTGAAAATATATTAATACATGATGATTTAGATTTTTTGATAAAAAATAATAACACATTTATTGAAATATATCAAAAAGTAATACAATATGATCAAATTTACAAGTCTAGATTATTTTTTAATGATATTAATAAATTCGTAGATTTAAATTTCAGTACTACATATAAGTTCATATCAAAAAAAATATCAATGGATATAATTTTAATAATAATTTCATGTAAAATATTAATTGATAATGATATTATAATTGGGAATAATTTTAATTTTTTAAATTTTATTAAAGATATATTTTATAATAAAATATGAGTATCCAAATAACAGATAATGAAAGTATTTTAAAATGTGTTGAGTATTTAAAAAGAAGTTTCGATGATAATATGTTTAATTCTATAATTAATACTATTAATAATACATACAATAAATATGATTTATCTTCTCTTCAGAATCCTTATTTTTTAATGAAAAACTATTATTATACTTTATTTATAAATTTTCAAAAATTTTATAATGTTACCTTTTATGATTTAGTGGGATCAGTTATAAATAATATTTATACTTTTGATTATTTAAATAATGCATTGAAAACTTATTATGAATTAAATTTTAGTAATGGAATAGATTTTAATATACCGTTAGAGTATGTAGTACAGCCTATTATATTAAATCATATTTATACTATTAGTGATTATTCAAATAAATTAAAAATAAAACAAAACCTTGAAAAAACAATACATAATTTTCCAAAAAATATGTATGATATTATTAAAGAATATTTATCAAACCAAAATTATACTAAAATAATTCAAGATGATTATAGTAATATTAATATATGGCTTGATCGTTTTAAATTTGATGATTTATTAAATGAGGACGAAAGTTTTGAAACAATTGGTGATATTCATGGTGATATAGCTACATTATTAAAAGTTAATAATAATGATAATGATAAAGCATTAATATTATTAGGAGATATATTTGATCCAATTAATGGAGAAAATAAAAGACCATTATTTTTAGATTATGATAAATATATTAACAGATCACCAGTTTTTATTTTTTATTATATTATGTATTTAACACTTCATCTTAAAAAACATGTATATATTATTTTAGGTAATCATGATTTAACTTACAGCATTAAACATAAATATTTTATGTTATTAATTTTATTTAGTTTATTTAATGATAATATAGGTTTTTACTTATCAGTTAAAACAGATAAATATGTATTAAAACACACTGACAAAAAATTAATTTGGAAAAATTATAGTATTACTCATGAATATAATGATGCAACAAATAAGCAATCTTATAAGACAAAAGTATTATTACCATATTTATTACATATGGTTTTTTTTCAATTATCGTTGATTAATAAATCAAATATGTATGATATAATTTTACATCAAGAAATAAAAGGTGGAACTGTACTTGAGAAAAAAATAGTAAATGATAATAAAAAAGAAGCAAAAGACGATTATGATGATGCAATAGAATTATTTTTAGAACATGAAAATACTGATAATGTTATATCAAACACAGTTTTATTTAAATGCAAAAATAGTTCATATGAAGATATTATTCATATTAGTTTTTCTAAGATTAAACCTGAAAATAAAAAATTAATATTTGGTCATACAAATAGTATTGATCATAATCCATATTTATATACTATTAATAATTATATATATAATATTTTAGATAAAAACACAGAAAATAACGGAAAAATTATTTTACCAGAAGGTTCAATATTACCACCTGGGTTTTTTATTGAAAAAAATATATTACAAAATACTAGTGGATCTAATAATGTAGCATTATCAAATGAAAATGAAAATGAAAATGAAAATGAAAATG
>CAYNMA010000109.1:5353-8186 GCA_964398075.1 uncultured Bacteroides sp.
AAATGAAAATGAAAATGAAAATGAAAATGAAAATGCTGAAAATGAAAATGAGTATATTTATGATGAATATCTTAATGATACATTACATTTTAATGATGAAAATGCTGAAAATGATGAAAATGCTGAAAATGATGAAAATGATGAAAATGATGAAAATGATGAAAATGCTGAAAATGCTGAAAATGATGAAAATGCTGAAAATGATGAAAATGCTGAAAATGATGAAAATAAAAAAATATCGTTATCTAATAATTTAAATATAATAAATCATTTGATTTCAAAAAATTATAAAGGTGTCGACATTTTAGTTTGTAAAGAATATACATTATTAACTTCAGAATTACAAGTAAAAAAAATAAATTTTATAACTGATATTGATATATTAAATGAATTTTTATCAAAAGAGATAAATAAATTAAATATTGTAAATATATCTGATAAAAAAATTTTTACTCTTAATATGTTATTATCTATCGATAAAAATATAAAACAATTTTTATATTATACTGATGTTACTTTACCTGCATTATCAATATTACCAAAGTATACTATTATTTATCCAGATAAAGAAATAAAACTTCCTACAATGTTAAATATAAAAAATTTTCAAAATAACAGTAAAAGTGATACATTTGCGACACAATATTTTATATTACATGAAACACATGTTTTAATTTCACCTTATAAATTTAAAAAAATATTATTTCCTTATGTTGTATTACAAAAAAAAAATTTTTTTTATGATAAAAATGTAAATATTAATATACCAGATAATATTACATTGGATTTAACAACATCTATTGTTAAAAATTCATCAAGTAAAATATATCAAACTTTAAATATAAATAAGCAGTTTTTATATGCAATATTAGATAATCCAACTATTAAAAATGATTTTTATAAATATATTACAAATATGATGCATAAAAATGTTAATTTAACAACAAATAATACATATATACTTGAAGATTTATTTTTTGCTTTATTTAAAGAAAAATCTTCCTATGATTCAAATGTTTTAATTGATATTGCTAATAAATATTGTTCAGAAGTTATACCCATAATAAAATATGTTATTAATGATAATAATGATGGTTTTGTTTATAAAATAAATTATAAATTAAAACCATTATCAATATATACAATCGTAATCGAATGTATAAATTCAATGAATATACAAACAGAATATATGCAAAAAAATAAAAATGAATGTGTATATAAAGAAAGTAGATTCAATCTATAAAATTTTATTTATTAAATAAATTTTTATTAGTTAAAATCATTGATTAAATAAACTTAATATTTTGCTTAATCTTTCTACAGTTTTTTCTTTATTTTCTTTTGTTTTTTGATTATTATTATAATAATAACGAAGAAGTTTATAAACTATTATATTATTATAAGTTGGTTCTATTTCTTCTTTGAGGAATAATTTATAATATTTATCATAAAGTTTAGTTGGATCGTTAAAATTATTGAAGTAATTAATATAAGCAATTTTTGTTTGTTGGGTTGTGGGGTTTTGAGGTGTTGAGAGTGTTTGGGGTTGTAGGTATAATCTTAAAGAATTTGTATAAGGTAAAATTATAATATCTGATTTTGTTGATTTTTGGTTTAGGTTATCTTGATTATCTGAAAAAAGATCTGCTAAATTAATTGCTAAATCAACCTTTATTGGATTGATTGAATTTATATATTCTGTTGTTAAATTTAAATCTGATATAAGAAGATTTTGGGGTGTTGGGGTCTGTGTTTGGGGTATTTGGTTTTTTGGTTCAATGTAGGGTATTGTTTTATAAAAATTAAAGTTGATATTTGGATATAAAATTTTAACTGCTTGGACTATTTCTTTATTAATATATGGTTTAATGCAAATACAATTAATATTTTTCATCTTAGAGAATGGTGTTAAGAAATTAATAAAATCACAGAATACTGAAATATCAGTATTGGTTACAGATCTATTGATTTGCAATGGTAAATCTTCTTTGGTTTCAAATGTTGAAAGATTTGTCGCGGATTGAACTGAAAAATATTTTTTTTCTATGGTTTTTATTATTGATTTTTGAGGTGAAAGCCGTGAAGTATTATATTGTTGTTTGGGTTGCTGTGGGAGTTGTTGTGTTGGTTGGATTTGGTAAGTATCTGAAAAGATATCAAATTCCTTTTGCTTATCTTCAATTTCTGTTTCATATTTATTTTTATAGTAATTATCTATTTCCTGTTCTGTTAAAATATCTTCTAAATAACCTAATACTGTTATTTTTTCACCGTAATGATAGATTATGTATTGAAGGATTTTTATTTTTACTAAGTCACCTTTCTTGAGAATATAACCGTTGGGTTTGTAGATTAAATTATTATTTTGATTAATGAAGAATTTATCAGAAAGTTGATTATTATCTATAAAAATATTCATACCTTGAGTGATAGCTGAAATACAATTATTAATGGAAGATAATTGAACTATAATTGAAAGTCCTGAAATGGGTTTAATGACTTCACAATTGAATTTTACTTTATATTGGACTTTGGAGATGATATCTTCATTGAAAATTCTACCTTGAGAATAAGAAATAATGTTATAGATTTTAGAGATGTAACCGTAGTCCTTATAACAATGATTTAAAAGACGGATTGATAAATTGGATTTGAGATTATCATAAAGGTCATTGTTAAGTTGAGAAGGATGGAGTAAAACATCAGTTGTTAAAGTTAAAACTGTTTTTGGATTAAAAATTATACTCATTTGGAGGGTTTTATATGTTATAAATATTAAATATTTTATTAAAATATTTAATAAGAAGAGGAGGGAAAGATCAATTTTTAAAAA
>CAYNMA010000110.1:0-8176 GCA_964398075.1 uncultured Bacteroides sp.
GCGCTAATTGTTCAATGCTCACTATATTCCCGACGGGGTCATATTGATAGTGCATGTCTTGTAGAGGCGTGCCATCGGGTAGTTCGGTGTAGAGGTTTGACAGCCATTGTCGCTGTGCATCATACGAATACTTTGTCCAAGCGCCATTGCCTACCTTTTGCAGTACCTTGCGTCCTAGTTCATCATATTGTCTATCCCATAGATATAGGTTCTGCTTCCCATGTTTAATTCCTGCAACGGACTTTAGTAGGCCACCTGTGGTATAGCCATAGTGCAGTACTTCGCCATCGGGGTAGATGATATTGCGCATACGACCAAAACTATCGTATTTGAATTGTGTACGGAAGGTGTATGCTTGGTTTTCAGTTGGAAGGATGATACGCCTTATAGATTGCGCAACATTGCCCAACATATCATACAAGAAGGTTTCACAACCAGTGCCA
The DNA here is from genome assembly GCA_964398075.1 of uncultured Bacteroides sp. Taxonomy (GTDB): domain Bacteria; phylum Bacteroidota; class Bacteroidia; order Bacteroidales; family Paludibacteraceae; genus Colicola. The sequence goes on from CAYNMA010000110.1 coordinate 444, forward strand.
TCTTCTCTAACGGCAATTCGACCGGCTTGGTCATAGAGATAGAGTACATTGCTTTCGGTGTGGTAAGGGTATTGAATCTCCGACAGACGATCATATTGATAGATATACTTAATCGCCTCACCATGCAAAGCAAGGTTGGCGGTTTGTTGAGCAATCCTATTGCCCGCAGGGTCATACTTCCATATCGTTTTGCCGGCATCGGGATGTATTCGAGCAATGAGATGTCCAAACATATCATAACTATATGCCGTTTGGTAGCCTTCGGCATCGGTTGTGCGCAGGAGTTCTCCTAGGGGCGAGTATTCAAAGAATGTGGTACTACCATCTCCTGCCACCTGCTCTATAAGCCAATCTTGTGGCGATTGTAGCGTTTGGGTTTTGACATGGTTCTCATCCTCTGTTTGTGTCATTAAACGAACCACATTGTGAATATCCGAAGCGAAATGATACTTATAGATCTGCGTTGTTCCATCGGCATTTATTACTTTTAGCGGCCTATCCAACACATCGTATTGAGTAGCGACAACTGCCTGCTGGGTGTTTATTGGTTCATAAGTATTAGGAGTTTGTTGTGCAATGAAAGGATATTCCTGCGCTATAGGTCTACCTAAGGCATCCCATACTTCTGCATTATCCACTATCCATGTATCTTGTCCGTTGACCTCGGCATAATGCTTGCGCTGTAATATCCTGCCATATTGGTCATAGAGCGTAACTTCTCTTTGCGCGAATAGCGAATCGTACAGGTCTTTATAGACATGCGTGTAGGCATAGGATGGTGTTGCCTTTAAGTTATGGTTGATCAAGTTATACTCATACTTGATAGTATAGTCTTTCTCGTGTGCCAATTCTAAGGGCGCAATGACTTTGTACAACCGACCTTTGTAGTTATAATCAAAGTGTATCTCATTTCCCGCAGGGTCTTTTGTACGCAGAGGAACGCCATAGCGATAATCGTATTGGGTATAAGTCCTAACATGGAAGGTATTATCGGTATAAACGATATTTGAGCAAGCAACTGAATCGTAGTAGAATACAGTCCAACTATTCTCGTTATTACTGTTTGCGGGTGATATGATGCCATTGATATTCCCAAACGAGTCGTAATGCAGATGGGTTATGGCATCTATATTTTGATTTACCTCTTCTAAATGAATGTGTGCGGGTCGCCCAAAAGGCGAATAGTTGATATAGGAACTACGAAGTAACTCTCCACCTGCACCATATACTTTTGTTGTCTTGGGCAGGGAAATCATATTGTTTGCCGTTGTCGGTAGATAGGTTATTTCTTGATGCCAATCATCGTCAGGGATAGCGATATCGCCTCGGTCGATATATTCGATCATGTTATGATGTTGGTCGTAGACGAGATTACTATAGGTTGTTATTTGAGGCGAAGACTCTGTTTCATAATACTCGGTCCAATAGCCATCTTGTTCGATGTATGCGTTCGCATCATCACAGATAGTATTACCCTCACTGCTTGCTCCAGAAGATAGGTCTACATACATACTGCCATGAATATGTCGAATATAGGCTTTTCCATCAGTGTCTCTTATCCAATCTTCACGCAACTCACCATTCTGCAGATAGGACTGATTATGGTAATACTCTTCTTTTACTTTCTCATTGTTGGTTATGGCTCGCACATACTCATAGCCATAATCCGTTTTCTCGTAGTTATCGTAGTAGGCATTTTTATATGCCATTTCCGTGACGCAAGTTTCTGTATTCGGAGAAGGCAAGTCAGGCGCTTCAGTAACCACTGTTCTCAATTCCCATTGACGATAACGATGGGCGCTCGTTGGATCGGATAACTCATAATTGAGTGTTATTCGTTGTCCTGTTGGATTGACCACAGAGGTGAGTAAGTTTGCTTGTCCTGCCGTGTTGTAACGGACATATATCTGGTTGTTAGATCTATAGACATAATCCACTATACCATCACCATTCATGTCGGCGAGCGTCACTTCACCTTCCGAAAAAGAAGTCCCATAAGGAGAGGATTGTATGCCAATATTACACTTTACACTGCCAAGGAATGTGAAGCCACCTGTAGCACTTAATGTAGTACCCATGTTTTGGGTGTTATTTTCCCCCATTGATGTTATTCCGGAAAGTGTTTTCCAAGAGTCAAATAAGATGCCATTGCTATCTATGCCCCGATTATAGGCGACTTGAATAGTATTGTCACTTGCCTCTCTTACTTTATCTATGAGTCCATCACCATTGACATCCACAAGCATCTCTCCCGTCTTATTGGTAGAGATAGAACCACCAACACCCCCACTAATACTCACCTGTCCGAGAGAGAATGAAGGTGTAGAAGTATTAAGACTACCACTGCTATTTGCACCTCGGTTAATATTGCCAGAATAAGTGTATGCTTCCGAAAAGCCATAACCTAAATTATAGCGCACGGTGTGGTTGTCGGCATCAACCTTATCGGGCAAACCATCGCCATTGATATCAAGATAACTAATTTGGGTAGATGATGATCCATTTCCTGATGAACCTCCCATCACAGCATTCAAGTAAAACTGATCATCTTGAACATCATTGCTAGCTAGTTTCATTATGTCGGCAGGACACGCAGAGAATGATACACCTTCCGATGTATTTTCACTGTTGTAAGGAGAGAAATACTTCACCGCCTGCAAGCGCCCGATACCACCCCACGGCATACTATATTGCACACCTCCTCTACCAACGAAGTCAGGATAGCCATCGCCATTCATATCCATATAATCGACAACGGCTTCATATTCGCCTTTCGAGGCGAAGGCGTTCATTATGACAGGTGCGCCCCACGAGATACTATGCTGAATAGACCGGCTCTGCTTGCGCACAAAATTATTCTTGCGTACTTCACCTTGTTGAAACGGAAGAGAACTGTCATACTCAACAATATCTTCCACGTCCTCCGATAGAGTTATCTCACGAGCATTACTATGCAGTGATTTGCCTATGCAACCCATGTTTCCATACGTCACCCAATGCTCAGTACGAGTATCGGCACGCATCGGAATCCAATAGTTTGATTCAGAGATAGGGTTAAACACATTGCCTTCTGCAAAGGCAGCATTCACTTGTGAGGACCAATCATCATCCCGAGAGAAAGACGAAACTGATTGATTGTTTTGAAACGAGGTGGAGTTTTGTTGAGCATATTCTGCAGCCAATTGTTGTGTATTTACAATGGAGTCAAGAATAATAGTGTCGCTATCGTCTATATCTTGATACGCAAACACGCCCCATCCTTTATGCAGTGTACCAAATAACTTGCGATAAGGTGATGTAATGGGATAATGCGAGGTATATGCAATCTGTATATCTGGGTAATAAACCACTGTATCGTGTACCGTTGCCCCGTTATCATCTGTCGGGAAATCGGCTATATATTGCAAATGAGGTAGTAGATGGATGCTGCTCCATTGCGGCTCAGTGGTAGTACTGATAGGTGATAGACTGATGAAAATGCTATCATCCGCAGTAATGGTAGTTGTTATTGACGATAAATCGATTGTGCCGTGATATAGTGTGGTATTAAGCAAAGTGGATGTATTTTTCCTTACATTCAGCACAATAGGAACCGTGCTGTCGTTGCTACCAGAGAACGAAAGTATCATATTGCCATCTCGCACTGCTTGAAAATGACCATCGCCGACACAAATGAAATCATTGTGCGAATCATACGCTGTATTGTCGTCTATATAACGGATTGTATGCCGCCATGCAGTTTTGTCATAAAGACTATTGTCTCCAGAATGCAAGCGAAACATCAGTATGTCGCCTTGCGTCACTTGACAAGTTCCTTGCCATGGATGCTTACTATAATCATCTGCCGAGATCTGTCCTTTTTGTAGCAATGTATAACTGTTAGCATGCAGATGCATACTATCACTTTGTGCAACGACCGCACCGCAGTGTTGAATGATATACTCCACTCCATCAGCGGTGATAGAACGAGAACGAGAGACCGCTGTATCGGAAAGTAAAGAGATGCTATCAGTAATAGAGATAGTTCCAGTGCGTGGCGCTACCCATACACGAACGGTTTCTATATTAGGGTCAGTCTTTGTGGCTGTGCAGACATACTCTAGTTTGTACGCATTGACTTTTCCATTCTCTATCCTATAAATGAGGCTATCACTATCGGAGTCTATAGCGTTTTTTGCTTTCGCTGACCGCAGTTTATATTCCGTCTTGGGGATTTCGGGAGATTGGGATGTTATGCTTTCTATCTCACTTAGAATCTCGTCCTGACCTTTCAAAGAGACAACCCCTTTGTCGGAATAGGTCATTTCGGGATACTTTTCTGTTTTGTCATCAACAGATTCCACTCCGATGTCATAATCACTAGTACTCCCGAAGAACTCATCTAATGCATACGAAGCAACCAATACTTCTTGCAGTTCGCATTCGAGGTGTTCATCCACCTCGCCATCCAATATGACAGTTCCACAACGGCTGTTATTTACTGCTATGGTTTGAGACTCTACGCCTGTATATATCCCAAAAGAAGGAACACCATTCACTAACTGATTGATAAGGATATTATCGCCATCAATCATGTCGGGCAAGCCGTCGCCATTAACATCCGTAAAGTAGGTATCTGTGTAGGTTGTTGAGATAGGATTGCTATAACTTAGGTTTGCAACAAGCGATAGTTGCAAACCCCATGTGTGCGTATTCGTCACTTCTCGGGACAATCGTGTTAGTCCTTGCACTTGCTTGGGTGCTGTGAATACATATTGATTGCCTTGCTTACATTGTTTTTTGTAATAGACATACCCATTCTCTTCATACACTATATCCGTAAGACCATCTCCATCAAGGTCGAGAAGAAGGGTACTACATTGTCCTTTACTTCTGCTAAAGTTGTAATTTCCACCACCCGAGAGTGTGGTCATTGCCACATTGGAACCTATTCCAACCGTCGCTGTTCCACCGATACTCCAACTAGTATTGTTACTAGCAGATAATGGCGTGTTCGCAGAGTTTGAGATGGAAGATGCAGAAGAGAATAGAGAACCAACAGCTGGCGCATCGGTATAGGTAAATAGAGTTCGGCTTGCAGGAATACTGTTCTTACCATACGGCTGACTGAAAGTATTCAAAAGTTGTTCTAAAAGATACTTATCCCCATTCTTCTCTGCCTCCGCTATCTGTTCTTTATATCTTGGATTACGCTCTACCTTGCCATCGATAATCTCGTCCAACGAGCATATATCATCAAGCAAAAGATCATGTACCGAATCGAGCATTACCACTTCGGCAAGGCGAGTCTTGTACAATGTTTTTTCTTGCGGAGAGGTGTATTGCATATAGTATGCGGCAAGATTATCCGCATCGAGTTTTTCCTCCAAAGAAGGCTGACGATATTGCACCAACAAGTGACACAACAAACGTTTCTCTTCTTGCAGTACGCCTAATCGGCCATTAGAGGATATATCCTCACGCGACTGATAGCCCATGCAGACACTATAGATAGGAGGTACCTGCTGATACACATTGCCTGTATAATCGATCCGTTGGACATATATGGTATTATTCTGTTTCTCATTGGCATAGAGGATGTAGTTGCCATGCGGGTCTATACTTGCCGTTGCAGCCCAATAGGCGATGCAGCCGTCTGCTGTACGCACAACACTTTGCTCATCAATGGTTTGATTCTGTAAGTTATTGGGTGCAAAGGTTCTGCCATAGTAGGTGGTGATACCACTATTGTTAGTCACTGCCCACCAATAGTTCGTTGGGTTATTCCCAAAGCGATATACGCGATCTTGATTCTTAGTATCACGGGCATAGAAACGGGTTTTACCACTTTGTCGTTGGATAAAAGAGTTGTCTTGATAAGGCAGATTCTTTGCCGTGCCATCATCGTCTCGAAACAATACCGCTTCACCATTTACCAGATACTGCTCTGTTTCATATTGTGGGTCGTAACGAGGTACACCCCAACGAGTGTCAATCGTAATAGCAGGAGTATGTATACTCCACCCTATACCCAATACGCCATTGCCTGCTTTGCTCGAATAGTGGAGATCGACATTGGGCTGCATACCTTGACGACCTTGTGGAAGTTCAATCGGATAGGTCAATTCGGCAGTAGCATGGTTATTGGCTTGGGGTATGGCAATCATTGGTATACCCACCATGGGGTCGACATCGGGTACATCTGCCATCTGCGTTGGCACATAAGCCGCACTCTCGGGCATCATGGGCTGGGCAATGGCTCGGATCGCAAATGCTGTTAAGCACATTAAAAGGCTCAATATAGGAAGATGTACTCGCAATGTTTATGTGATAGAGCGTTATCTTAGTAAGGGCAGAGTGATAGAACCTACGATTTGTCCGGTTGCACAAATCTCAACATGAAAAATCGTATTCGGCAGATTGCTTATGGTAATGGGATTGTAACTTGTGATAATGGTTATTAGTTTCCCCGTACTATCGTAAAGATATAAGTCGAACAATTGGTCATCCGGAAAGCCTTCAATAGTAATAGTGTTATCGCTCACACTGATATTCGCCACACTGAAAGGTGTTTGTGCATTGTGTTTACTCGGTGCTTTTTGCGGTCTAGTTGCCTGGATGTAGCTACATAGACATAGATTGGAGATAGTATCTACATCGTGCAGGGTGAAAAAGCATAGACTATCTCCCACAATGCTATCTTGCAAAACAGTTTGCTGTACCATCCCGTTGTGGTCGGTCACTTGCAGGTATAATGAGTCGAAGGACTCTATGAGCGCGGATAGTCGTAGCACCAAAGTGACCTTTTGCGGTTGCTGCAGATATGTTCGAAGTCGCCAACTGCGTTGCAAGCAATAGATGTTTCCTGCGTCCAAAGACCAAGTCAAAACGCCATCGTTATCGCCTAGTAGGACATACTCATTGGGTTGCAGACTGTCGGCCTGTAACAGGAATACTACCTCTTCTTTCGTTTGCGACACATTGCCAGTCCAATTATTAACAGTATCTCGTCCAATACCGACTATGCGGTGGTAATAATTCTCATCGGTAATAGGATCCCATAGTGTATCACCCGCTGAAGAAAGGTAGGCAGCATAGTCAAGTGTGATGCCATGCTTCAAAGCTAAATAGGTCTGAAAAGTACTTGCTGCCAATTGCGATACTGCACCACCAAAATAGGCGAACTCCGCCATTTGAATCTGTGCACTGAGAGTGTCCCATGAACTACTGTCTTTGGATATGACAACTTGTTCTCCAAAGCGAAGTGTACGCTGTTTGGTACTGTCGGCATGGATACCACTATGATAGGAGTATATGCACCAATGAGAAAAGTCACGAGGCATAGAAGAGCGCAGAACGCCTGCCGTAGTGGAATAAACGCCATCGGTGAGTACGGCGGATGTTATCGTATCGTTTTCTGCAAAACTCCATAAACATTGTGTGGTATCGGGGTTTTCACTACGGACAACGGTGTAAATGGTGTATTGGTCGCTCCATGAAATGGAGTCCTGTTTCGGCATACTTAGAAAGGAATCGGCACGATACCAAATCTCAGGATTAGCATCTGCAAAAACGGACATAGAGAAATATATAAGATACACTAAAAAGCAATATTTTCTTTTCGTTCTATGCACGATTAGCAATATGAGAAGGTGTATATTTAACCAATCGCAAAGGTAGTAAAACTATTTTTCTCTCACAAATTGAATTCAAAAATACAGGGTAGACGCATCAATAGTTTTGAACGGACGGCT
>CAYNMA010000111.1:0-3339 GCA_964398075.1 uncultured Bacteroides sp.
GCAAGTGATGGCGTGTCCATCCAGAGTATGTTGAATCGGGTCTTGCGACCCGAACGACACGAGGGCGTGTCGTCTCCACAATCGTAGTATGGTAGGGCTACTTCAAAATTAGACGACATTTTATTTTAATGCGGTTGCCCTGGTAGATTATTTTGCTATTTGTGATATTGTAAAATATTGTCTACCTTTGCGGGCGGATAGAGAAGGAGTTCTCTATTGTTAGTTATTTAATTATAAGGTATTATGTTAAGTGTAAAGATTGGAGAGAATGCCGGATTGGTATGGAATGCACTGCAAGGCGGTGCGCTCTCTGTAAAGGCTTTGAAGAAAGCAACGAAACTGAAAGAAGCAGACCTGAACCTAGCATTAGGTTGGTTGGCTCGTGAGGACAAACTCGCTTTTGAGCAGAAAGAGGCTGATATCATTGTATCGCTGAAGTAAGCAGGAAGTAGATTAAATGAAAAAAGAGACTGGTTGGCGTGTGGCTGACTGGTCTCTTTTTTTTGTTGCCTGCTCGTTTTTTTTGTTTCCTGCTCGCACTACGTGCTCACGAAAAATTGAAGAAAAGGGACAAAAGCATGGACGGGTTCGAAAATTAAAGAAAAGGGACGAAAGATGGTGGTATTCCTTGCCACTGCGTTGCAACAGAAATGAAAAGACTCCTGCTCGCTGCGCTCGCGAGAAATAAAAGAAATGAAAGAAAGCTTGTCTAGATGTTCTAGAAGATCTAGATCGCCCCTGCGGGGCTGTTCTAGAGGTTCTAGTCTTGCTAGAGGGAATAGAATAGAGAGACGGTATGGAATACCGTCTCTACGGTGTGATTTTCCGCGGGCGGGGCGCCCGCGTCCCCAAGTAGGTGTTCTAGGTTTTAGTTGTTGCGGAAGGATTCGGCTATTTGGATGGCGTTGAGGGCGGCACCTTTGCGTATCTGGTCGCTTACGCACCAAAAGGTGAGTCCGTTCTTGCGGCTGATGTCCTCGCGTATGCGTCCGACATAGACATCGTCTTTGCCAGAAAGGAAGAGTGGCATAGGGTAGACCTTGTTTGCTGGGTCGTCCATTAGTTGGCATCCGGAAGCGTTAGCAAAGGCGTTGCGTGCTTGTTCGATTGTGATAGGTTCGCTTGTCTCTATCCATACACATTCGGAGTGTGCACGGAGTGATGGAACACGCACGCAGGTGGCACTGACTAGTACATCGGAGTGCATGATCTTACGGGTCTCGTTGTACATTTTCATCTCCTCTTTGGTGTAGTCGTTGTCGGTGAAGACATCGATCTGTGGTATGAGGTTATATGCAAGTTGGTATGGGAACTTCTGCACGGGTACTTCACGGTGTTCGACGATAGCCTTGTACTGTTCTTCCAGTTCTTTCATGGCTTGTGCACCAGCACCCGAGGCGGCTTGGTAGGTAGCCACATGTACTCGTACGATATGAGTGAGGTCCTCGATAGCCTTGAGAGCCACGACCATCTGTATGGTGGTGCAGTTCGGGTTGGCGATGATGCGTCGTGGGCAGAAGTGTGCATCAGCGATGTTGACTTCGGGAACGACGAGTGGCACATCGCTGTCCATGCGGAAGGCGCTGGAGTTGTCTATCATGATGGCGCCATAGCGGGTGATGTCGTTGGCATACTCTTTGGAGACGCTTGCGCCAGCGGAGGTGAAGACGATGTCGGCGCCTTTGAACTGGTCGCCATGCTTGAGTTCTTCGACTATGATGGGTTGTCCTGCAAACATATAACTAGTGCCTGCGCTTCGTGAGGAGCCGAAAAGGCGTAGTTCATCGACAGGGAACTGCCTTTCTTGCAGTATCTTTATGAGTTCTTGTCCAACGGCGCCGGATGCGCCAACGATTGCTACTTTCATGTTGTTTAGGGATGTTCTAAAAATTCCACGTTTCGTTATTTTGTTTTGTTATTTATTGGGATGTTTCTTCACTTTTTGAGTGCTTTGTGGTTTTTATTTGTATCTGCTTGCCTTTCACTCAGTCACAATGCTCGCATTGCTCCTTCGTTCAAACCAAGCATCTACTAAATAAAATTCCACAAATCATCTCAAAAGCAATTTTTAGAACATCCCTTTAGGATTTTTTATAGTTGTGTGAATAGATGAATGAGTCCCATTATCTCCATCATGAAGGCGATGCCTAAGTGTGCGCAGACGCCGCCCCATATATGTTTTGTTTTGTATGCGAGTATGCCCAGGAGGTAGCCGCCAAAGATAGCGCTGCAACTCTCGAGCATGGGTTTACCAAAATGTACGGTGCAGTAGAAGATGCACATCGGCAGTACGCTTCTTGGTCCGAGGATAGCCGCCATACCGATGACCATTGCTCCACGGAAGAATACTTCGGTGGTGATGAAGTCGAGTCCGTAGCAGGTCTCGAATAGTGTTGTTATAGCCCACAGCGGCCATCCTAATGCGCCTTCGTAGATGTCGGGTCGGAAGCGTGGGTAATAGGCTTGGAAGTCGGGTAGGAAGGATGCGGCGATGACGAAGGGTAGTAGACAGAGCAGTGCGAGGAGATAGACCTCGAGGTGCTCGGTGCGTCGGCATAGTCCATAGATGCCATCGATCTTGCGGTCGAAGAGGTACTTATAGATAGTCAATGGCAGTACGACAAGGAAAATACCATCGACGAAGACCCAAGCATAGCGCAGGAAGCGACGGTCGAGTGCGCAGTCGAAGTGGATGGCGTTGAACCAGTCCCGATATTGTGTATAGCCAATGGCGGCAGACATGAGGCTGACAAAGAAGAAGGCTTTGAGGTAGAAGTGGGGATTGCGTAGTCGTTCCCAATCATGGCGTATGAGCAGGTTGGGTATGGCGACACCGAAGTAGACGGCGTTGTAGAGGAGTGGGAACTTCCACCAACCTGTGCCTTCGGCATAGATGGGGGAGATGAAGCGTTCGTAGCCGTGTAAGCCGTAGGCAAAGAAGACGAGTGAGGCGACATAGAGGGCGGCATAGAGGTATGCCCAGAGGTTGAAGTCCTCACGGATGAAGTCCTTTACCTCTGTTATTAAGAGCCTAAATGATGTCGTTAGTTTCATGTTGCAAAGGTATGGAAAAATCCGTGAATGGGTCAAAAAATACGTGGTCAAAAAAATATAAAACGGGGGCAAAAAATATTATCAACGCAATATCAATATGTTATTGGAACAAATATTATCAAATATGATTCAAATATTCCAAGCATTGTCTTGAGATATTATCAAATATACTCCATACAGTTCATTAAAGGACCATTAAAACATTGAATTGGACAATTGGACAATTTACGATTTGGCGAATTACAATGGGATAAGGTGGGGGATTTCGTAATTGAACAAATTATG
>CAYNMA010000111.1:3439-7478 GCA_964398075.1 uncultured Bacteroides sp.
ATTTGGCGAATTACAATGGGATAAGGTGGGGGATTTCGTAATTGAACAAATTATGCGTACCTTTGCAGCCCGAAATGAAATGAGTTATGTTTCTTGCAGTTTGATAAGTTTTTTGCTTGATACTTTTTTATAGTTTGATATGTTTCTTACAATTCTAAAATCGAAGATACACCGAGTAAAGGTGACGGAGGCTAATCTGGAGTATATAGGTAGCATCACGATAGACGAGGACCTGATTGATGCAGTGGGTATACTGCCGAACGAGAAAGTGGCCGTTGTAGACAACACCAATGGTGCTCGTTTGGAGACCTACGTTATTCCAGGCGAGCGTGGTTCGGGTTGTATCTGTATGAATGGTGCTGCGGCTCATCTTGTTCATCCAGGCGATGTGGTCATCATCATGGCTTATGCGCTGATGACGGAAGAGGAGGCCAAGAATAACAAGCCCAAGATTGTATTCCCAGATGCCAATAATCATCTTGTAAGCCAAAGATAATGAGTGCTTTCTTCGACTTACAGCATACCGATACGCAATCATCGGCTCGTGCCGGAGTGGTGCATACCGATCATGGTGATATCCTGACGCCTATCTTCATGCCTGTGGGGACGGTGGCGAATGTGAAGGGCGTGCATTTCCGTGAGTTGGTGGAAGATATCAAGGCGCAGATTATCTTAGGTAACACTTATCACTTATACCTTCGTCCTGGTACAGATATACTACAGAAGGTGGGTGGTCTGCATCGTTTTGAGCGTTGGGACAAGCCTATACTGACTGACTCGGGTGGTTTTCAGGTGTTTTCGTTGACGGATATTCGTAAGATGACGGAGGAGGGTGTGATGTTCTCGTCCCATATCGATGGGCGTAAACTGTTTTTCTCGCCAGAGGGGGTGATGGATATAGAGCGTCAGATAGGTGCGGATATCGTGATGGCGTTTGACGAGTGTACACCAGGTACGGCGGATTACTCGTATGCTAAGCAGTCGATGGAGCGTACTATTCGTTGGTTGCATCGTTGTATAGACCGTTTTGACACGACAGAGCCACTGTATGGCTATCAGCAGCATCTGTTCCCTATTGTGCAGGGGTGCGTCTATCCGGACTTGCGCAAGGATGCGGCAAAACAGTTGGCGGACTTGGATAGGGACGGTTATGCGATAGGTGGATTGGCTGTGGGCGAGCCGGAGGAGAAGATGTATGAGATGATAGAGATAGTGAATGATATCCTTCCGCAGCATAAGCCTCGTTATCTGATGGGCGTGGGTACACCATGGAACATATTGCAGGCGATAGAGCGTGGTGTGGATATGTTTGACTGCGTGATGCCGACTCGCAATGGGCGTAATGGTATGATATTCACTCGGAATGGTGTGATGAATATGCGCAATAAGAAATGGGAGGACGACTTCACGGACTTGGATCCGGAGGGTACATCGTATGTGGACCATGCTTATTCTCGTGCTTATGTGCGTCATCTCATTCACTCGGACGAGGTGTTGGGTAAGCAGATACTCTCGATACATAACTTAGCCTTTTACTTGTGGCTTGTGGGCGAGGCCCGTCAGCATATCTTGCAGGGGGATTTCAAGCCATGGAAGGATGAGATGATGCATCGTGTTACGACACGACTCTAAGCCGAACGCACGATGAAGAAGATCGATTGGTATATCATACGCAAGTTCTTGGGGACATTCTTTTTCTCGATAGTCCTTATCCTGAGTATTGCTATCGTGTTTGACTTGACGGAGAAGATGGATAACTTCTATGACGAGCAGGTGCCGTTGCGTGAGATTATCTTTGACTACTACTTGCCGTTTATTCCCTATTACATGAACATGTTCTCGCCGCTGTTTATCTTTATCTCGGTTATATTCTTTACGAGTAAGTTGGCGGGTAACTCGGAGATCATAGCGATGTTGGCGTCGGGTATCAGTTTCCGCAGACTGATGGTGCCGTATATGGTGTCGGCGACGCTGCTATTCTTTCTATCGTTTTGGTTGGGCGGTTATGTTATCCCTCCTGCATCGGAGAAGATGCTTGATTTTCAGGATAAGTACATACAGAAGTTCAAGTCGGAGAATGCCCGTAATATCCAGATGGAGGTGGAGCCCGGTACGATACTCTATATCGAGACATTTCAGATACGCACTCGTGCGGGTTATCGTTCGTCGTTGGAGCACTTTGAGGGTAAGACATTGACATCTCGTATCACGGCAGAGCGTATCTATAACGACTCGGCGTACAGTTGGCATCTGGAGCGTTATGTGAAGCGTGACTTTGAGGGGTTGAGGGAGACTATCACGAAGGGTGAGCGACTGGATACTATCATTCCGGTGACACCGGAGGAGTTGTTTATCACGGCGGAGGAGGCTCAGCAGATGACTAATCCGGAGTTGTGGGACTATATGCAGAAGCAGAAGAAGCGTGGTGCGGGTAACTTGCAGGCGTTTGAGACGGAGTGGTGGAAGCGATTTGCGTCGCCTATAGGTGCGTTTATCATGACGTTGTTGGGCGTGACGTTGTCGTCGAAGAAAGTGCGTGGCGGTATGGGTAAGAACCTTGGTGTGGGATTGACGCTGAGTGCGTTGTATATTCTTTTCTCGACGGTGTCGACGACGTTTTCGGTGTCGGGTGTGATGTCTCCGTTCATGGCGGTGTGGTTGCCTAATTTTATCTTTTTGGCTATAGGTATCTTACTCTATACTCAAACTCCTAAGTGATATGAAGAACTATGAGATAATGGCGCCGGTAGGGTGCTGGGAGAGTCTTGCAGCGGCGATACATGCAGGTGCGGACTCGGTGTATTTTGGTATTGAACACTTGAATATGCGTGCTCGTTCGTCGGTTAACTTCACGACGGAGGACATGCATCGTATCGTTGCGACATGCAGGGAGGCGGGCGTAAAGACTTACTTGACGCTTAACACGGTGATGTATCCAGAGGATTTGGAGTTGATGCATGAGATAGTGGATAATGCGAAGGATGCGGGTGTGGATGCTATCATTGCCTCGGATATAGCGGTTATGCAGTATGCCAATGCGCAGGGCGTGGAGGTTCATCTCTCGACACAGTTGAATATAGCGAACACGGAGGCGTTGCGCTTCTATGCTCAGTTTGCGGATGTGGTGGTGCTGGCTCGTGAGTTGAACATGACGCAGGTGGCGGCAATACATAAGGATATTATAGAGCAGCAGATACGGGGTAAGCATGGTGGGTTGGTTCGTGTTGAGATGTTCTGCCATGGGGCGTTGTGTATGGCGGTGAGTGGTAAGTGTTATCTGAGTCTGCATAACATGAATGCGAGTGCGAACAGAGGTGCGTGTATGCAGGTGTGCCGGCGGGGGTATACGGTGCGCGATAAGGAGTCGGATATTGAGTTGGATATCGATAATAAGTATATCATGTCGCCGAAGGACTTGAAGACGATTCACTTCATCAATAAGATGTTGGACGCGGGTGTGTCGGTGTTTAAGATAGAGGGCCGTGCGCGTGGTCCTGAGTATGTGAAGACGGTGGTGGAGTGCTACAAAGAGGCGATAGAGAGTTATTATGCAGGCACTTACACAGACGAGAAGATAGCACAGTGGGATGAGCGTTTGGCTCGTGTGTTCAACCGTGGTTTTTGGAACGGGTATTATCTGGGTCAGCGATTGGGAGAGTGGACGAAGAACTATGGTAGTAAGGCGACACGTCGGAAGGTGTATGTGGGTCGTTGTACGAATTTCTTTAAGAACATCTCGGTGGCAGAGATACAAGTGGAGGCAGCGGCGGTGCATCAGGGGGACGAGTTGCTGTTCACGGGTGAGACGACGGGCGCATACGAGTGCGTGGCGAGTGAGATACGAGTGGACCTGCAGGCAGCGGCGGTGGCGAACAAGGGGGAGTATTTCTCGCTGAAGACGGAGGAAGTGGTGCATCGGGGGGATAGGGTGTATGTGATGGAATTAACAATTAACAATTAACAATTAACAGAGCGGGGCGGGGCACAAAATACGTGGTCAAAAAAATATAAAAAACGGGGGGGATATTATCAAAAGGGT
>CAYNMA010000112.1:0-6011 GCA_964398075.1 uncultured Bacteroides sp.
AACAATTAACAATTAACAATTAACAATTAACAATTAACAATTAACAATTAACAGCTCGGACGGGCCGGGGATTCCTGAGATTCTAGAAGATCTAGAAGTTCTAGAAGATCTAGAAGGACTAGAAGATCTAGAAGTTCTAGAAGATCTAGATGATCTAGAAGAACTAGGGTAATTAGTAATTATTTAGTAATTTGAAATAGGGAAAAAGTATGGACATAAATGACTTTTCGAAGCGATTTAGTTCGGTGATATATTATCGTGGTTTGCACTATTGGAAAGAGGGGAAGGTGGAAGTGCAAAGTGCAAAAGATGGTGTGTATCAGGCTATTGTGCATGGTACGCATCCTTATACCACGATAGTAGAAATGGATGGGGAACATGGGGAGCGAATCAAAAAGTCTTCCTGTAACTGTCCTTATGGCAAAGATTGCAAGCATGTGGCGGCGTTGCTCTGCGAGATACGTGACCGCTATAAGCATCCTGAAAAAGAACATACGCAGACCAAACTGCCTGAAATCGAATTACAGTTGGATGAGAAGGGGGGAGTGAAAGACGATGGAAAGGTTGCTGCTGAGAATACGGAGAATAAAGAGGGTAAAGGCAATGCGGAACGGTTGTCGTTTGGTAGAATTGAGATGGATGAACGGAGGTTGTTCTTTCTTTGTTATTTGGCGTACTGCGATGATTCTGCATACTATATCTCAGCAGTAAAGACCTTTTTCCCTGCTATTCAGATACCTCAAGAAGAGCAGAAAGAGTATATAAAAGACTTACTGAAAGCGGGTTGGCTATGCAAGCGACCGAGTGATATGTGGTACGGATATGGTCGTTCGTCGGTGATTGTCTATATGGTTACACCTGTGCGGCTGATGCATGTGCTTTATGAGTTGGTGGCAAATCATAAAGATTGGCTTAAAACGTTTGAGACCAAAGTCCATCAAAAATCGGAGAAGGTTTGTTACTTGGTTGAGGTTTGGAAAGCGCTATTGGGTGAGCAGAAGGAAGTAAAGAACGTACCTGATTTGTATTATCAGAAATTCACTGAGTGTATAGCCTCGTTGATGCCATTGCTATTGACGCAAGACATCAAGCAATTGCAGCGAGTGGTAGCGGAAGAATATTTCTACCCGATGTTTTGGGAGAATTTCCGCACGTCGATGGTCACTGAGGATGTGGCGTTGTTGGAGCATGTGGGTGAGAAGTTGATGTCGATACGCAACACAAAGGATGAGTGGGCAGATCTCTATATGTATTATCGAATGTATCTATTCTTTGCGACGGGTAGGTTGTTGGCAGAAATAGAGATGGCAGAACCGTCGGAGTATTATTATTTTACTGAGGCGGTGCAATTGCTTTATCAGAACGAATTGGACGAATCAATACAGATGTTCCAAAAGGGTCTGAAGGAGCAGGGCGATTTATGGGGATTGATACCGATTGATCCGATAGTGTTCTTGATGTATGTGATTGCATTGGGACTGCGCAGGACGACAAAAGACCTTAAGTCGTTGCAGAAGATATTGGGCAAGAAGTATGAGATGTCGGTTCAGTATATGTTACCGATATTTGCTTTGGTCAATTTCTTTGAATCGGTTACGCAAGAAAAAGATACGAGTTGTCTAAAACCTTGTCTTAAACAAGGTTATGCTGTTCCTATTATTCAGTCGATTGCCTCGTTGATACTGCGATTCTTTTGGAATGCGAAAGGATATGAGAAAGTTCTGAGGGCTCCTTCGTGGGCTATCCTGCAGTGTGAGAACTCGCCTTTTGTTCACGGTGAGAAGCCTTCATGGAACTATGCGCCGCTGTTGGGAAAGGTGGAGATGAAAGAGACTTGGTTGTTGGAGTTGGAGGATATCATCAAGAGTGTGTCAAGGATATCGGAGAATGGGGAAGGTGATGTGCGGTGGTGTTACTGCGTGAATGGTGTGACGGATACGGTAACGGTGCGTGAGCAGAGTCGACTCAAGACGGGAGCATGGGGCAAAGGTAAGACGGTAGGTTCTGTGGCTTATGCGCGTCGGAGTGGTTTGGATACTTATGACGAAGTGATTCATAAGGCAGCCATTGTCGATTCGCCGTACTATCCGAAAGAGTTGTCGGTGGGGCTGAATCATATAGTGCCTGTGCTGAAAGGGACGGATAAGTTGTATCTCATGACGGATACGCAGTTTGAGCCTATCACGATTATTGAGGAGAAGCCGTTTCTCTTTACTCGCAAAGAGGGGGATATGATATCGATTTCGAGTAATGTACCTTCTTATGCGACGTGTTATAAGGGGTTGTGGCTTGACCGTTCGCTGCCGTTGCAATGGGTTTATTACCCGATGTCGTCGGAGAAACAGACGCTGTTTCAGCGGCTTATGGCGTTGAAGCAGTTACCTGCGAAGGCGGAGCCGAAGCTCAAACAGTTGGTTGCTTCGCTGCAAGGGCAGATTGAGATTCACTCGGATGTGGAGGGAAGTACAGCGATTGAGCAGGTACAAGGACAAACGATTCTAACACTGCAAGTTACGCCGGGCGACGGGGAAGCGCGTTTGGCTCTTCGAATTTTTCCTGTGCAGGGAAGCAAGCATTCGACTTTCCCTGCGATGGGCGATAAGCATTATTTTGACCAAATGGATGGTAAGCGCATTGAGGTGTTGCGCGACTTAGACGGCGAGGCGAGAGCGTTGCAGCAGTTGAACGATATATTGACGGAAGAGGCTCATTGTGAGTTGTTTACATCGAAACATCAAGAGCAAGTTATCACATTTGTGGACCTTGTGCAACTCTTGCAGATTGCGCCTGATTATTCGTCGCTTTTTGCTATTGAGTGGGAGGAAGGTAAGCGAATCAATGTTAGCAAGACAGACGGCAAGAAGTGGGATATTCAGATTAAAAAGAACCATGGTTGGTTTGAGATAGAGGGTGAGGTGGCGTTGACTGAGAACGATGTGGTGACGATGTCGCAGGTGCTGTCGATGCTGCGCGAGAGTGGGGGACGGTTTATTCGTTTGTCGTCGGACCAAATCATCACGCTGAGCGACTCGCTTCGTCGTCAGTTGGAGCGTATTGAGAGTCTTGCACAGGTTCGTGGAGGCAAGGTTCAGGTGCCTGAGTTGGCGATGGCAGTATCGGGCAACATGCTGCAAGGAGAGATGGAGTTGCAGGAACCGAAGGCATTGGTGGAGATGCGCAAGCGGATTAAGGTGAGTGAGGAGATGAGTTTTGCTGTTCCTGATAACTTGAATGCGACGTTGCGTGAGTATCAAGTGGCAGGTTATCAATGGATGATGCGACTCAATCATTGGGGCGCGGGTGCTTGTTTGGCTGATGATATGGGTTTGGGCAAGACGGTTCAGACTATTGCGTTGATGCTTGCACATGCGAGTGAGGGAGCGCAGATGGTTGTTGCGCCTGCGTCGGTGGTAGCCAATTGGCGGAAAGAGATTGAGAAGTTTGCGCCATCGCTTAATGCGATAATATTCAATAACCTGCCTGCGACGGAGCGTCAGCATTGCCTTGAACGACTCCATGCGAACGATGTGCTTATCTTGACGTACGGTCTACTTGTGACTGAGCAAGAGGCACTTACAGCACCGCAGTGGGTGACCGTTTGTTTGGACGAGGCGCATACGATTAAGAACAGGGAGACGAAGTCGTCATCGGCAGCGATGAAGTTGAAAGCGACGAACCGTATCATCTTGACGGGTACGCCGATACAGAACCATTTGGGTGAGTTGTGGAACTTGATGCAGTTTATCAATCCTGGTTTGTTGGGTTCTTATGAGCATTTCAATGATCGTTTTGTTGCGCCGATATCGAATGGTTTTGCGGAACAGAAAGAGCAGTTGAAGCGACTTATTGCCCCATTCACGCTGCGGAGAACGAAGAAACAGGTGGTTCAAGACCTACCTGAAAAGACGGATATCAAGTTGTCGATTTCGCTGTCGGAGGACGAGATGGCGTTGTATGAGGCGATGCGATTGGAGACGAAGCGCGAGATTGAGGCGGCGACGTCGGTTAATATGAGTGTGCTGTCGTCGATAACTCGTCTACGAGAGGCGGCATGTTCTATCGCATTGGTAGAGAAGTCGTGGGTGGGTGAGTCGAGTAAGTTGGAAGGACTGTTGGACAAGTTGTTGCCTATTGTGGAGCAAGGAAACAGCGTGCTGATTTTCAGTCAGTTTGTTTCGTTCTTGAATATGGCGAAGTCGGCTATTGAGAAGGCATGCGATGCGAAGATATTGTATCTTGACGGTTCAACGCCATTGAAGGAGCGACAACGAATGGTAGATGCTTTTCAGGCGGGTGAGGCGCAGGTCTTCCTTATTTCGCTCAAGGCAGGAGGCTTGGGACTCAATCTGACAAGTGCCAATTATGTGTTCCATCTCGACCCGTGGTGGAATCCTGCAGTAGAGCAACAAGCGACGGACCGTGCTTATCGTATTGGTCAGGACCAGAATGTGACGGTTTATCACCTTATCTCGGAGCATACGATAGAGGAGAAGATACTGAGATTGCACAAAGAGAAACAGTCGCTTGCGGACTCGTTGCTTGAAGGTACGGATATGTCTAACAAACTGACCATCAAGGACTACTTGGAGTTGCTATCATGAGACGATATGGTTTGATTATAGTGTTGGTCTTGATGGGTGTGGTGCCTGCGTTGTGTGCGGGGACGACGCCTATTCGCGTGAGTTCGTCGTATATGGTGGGAACGATGATGCGAGGTAGTCTGGCAGATGATTGGTTGGGGAAGCGCCCACCGATGGGTGCAGAAGTGGCGGTGGAGTTTTTGCCGACGGGCAAGTGGGGGGCGCTGCAAGCGTGGAACAATGCATCTGTGGGTATTGCGGTGGATTATATCAATCTGACGAATAACAGTGCGTTGGGAAGTGCTATTGCACCATATTTCTTCATGAAGATACCGATAGTGCGTCGGCCACATTTTGTCTTGGGTGTTCGTCCTGGTGTGGGTTTGAGTTTCGTGACGAAGACCTATTACAACACGGTGGCGCCTGAGTTGTCGGGTCAGCCAGGGACAATCAAATACCCTATTGCGAATGGTGCGATAGGTTCGTATACGAATGCATATTTTGCGGAGGCGTTGTATATGGAGTTTCCGATACGTGCGGGTTGGTCGATATTTGCGTCTTATGGTTGGTATCATATCTCGAACGGCAGTATCAAGCAGCCGAACTCTGGGTATAACATGTTCAACGGTATGATTGGTGCAGTGTATCAGCCGAAGGAAGAGACCTATACGGCTCCTGCGACGCGCGTGCCGAAGGGGTTGTATGAAGGCAAGCGTTGGGCAGTGGAGTTGTCGGTGTCGGGCGGTGTGCGTCAAGCGTATCTGGCTGATAAGAAGTATTTTGGCGCGGGAAGTATCTCGCTTGGGGCGTATTGGCGACCGTTGAGTATATTTCGTCTAGGTGGTGGTGTGGATGTGTTTTATGACGGTTATTATCGGAGTGTTTGTGATGAGTTTGCGTCGGCTAATACCTCGGCGCCGATAACGTATTATGCGAAGACGTATCTTCGAGAGAGTGCGTTGAAAAACTGTTGGCGTGTTGGCGTGAGTGTACAGCCTGAGTTTGTGGTGGGGAACTTGACGGTGGGTTTTCATGTGGGCGTTTATCTGTATGATAATGTGAAGAACTTGGAGCCGTATCAGACGGTGTCGAATAATGGAGGTAAGTCGTTGAAACGCAGTGTGTTCTATTCGTACAATATTGCCGATGCGGGTGTGAAGCAAGATGGTTGGCTGTATACACGAATCATGTTGAAGTACCGCTGCACGAAGCATCTGTTTGTGCAGGTGGGAATGAAGGCGCATGTGACGAAGGTGGAGTTTATTGATGCAGGAGTGGGGGTGGAGATTTGACAATTTGACAATTTGACAATTAACAATTAACAGGGTGACGAGTTCTATTGCTGTGAACGGACGCCTGCGGTGTATTGACATGAATTGGTCATAAACAGACGACGGACCGCTGCGCTAGAGGATATCGGACCGCTGCGCT
>CAYNMA010000112.1:6111-7423 GCA_964398075.1 uncultured Bacteroides sp.
GGACTGATTAACAAGTACTTTGGAACAAATATTATCAAATATTGGTCAAATATTCCAAGGCTATGTTGTAATTATCTAATAGTTATGCTGGCGGTGTTGTAAAATGCTGATCGTTAGCAACGTAAATATGAGAGACGGTATGAAATACCGTCTCTACAGGGGGTACTAGACGGTCTAGAAGTCCTAGATGATCTAGATGTCCTAGAAGGTCTAAATGATCTAGATTGTCTAGAAGTCCTAGATGTTCTAGATATCCTAGAAGGTCTAGATGATCTAGATGTTCTTGAAGGTCTAGTTGATTATAGAATATAGTGGATTATAGAGGCTATGAAGTATAAAAAAATCCCCTACGCAACGGGTGCGTAGGGGATTTTCTGAACTTTAGTAAGGTTGCTTATTCGGTGTCTTTGGCGTATTCATCTCCGAATATGAAGCCGTAAATCGTAGGATATTTCCTTTGCGCATTGAATGCTGCCAAGTCGGCTGCTTGCTTTGTTTCATCAGCCATACGTGCTCGAGTGGCTTGCGCTACTCTTTTGAACTTTTCTTGTCTTGCTTTTGCTTCGGCAGAGATGTTTTGCTGTCGTTTTAATTTCTCGGCAGCCGTTAAAGGCTTACGAATGGCAGTGTATGCCTTACCAGAGTCGCTACGTACCATGTAGGTAACGCGACCATTTTTCTTGGAAAGTTTTCCATGGACCTCTAAAAAGGGGTCGTGTAATATGTAATTTCCCATGTTCAAATTATTTTTTTTGGGGGAAAATTATTTTAATATCTGTTGCATTACTGCATCAGATAGAGTCCTTCCAACTCCTTGGGGTTCATTAAGCGTAACCCTCTAACGCTATAATATTCTAGATATTCTAGAATTTTTAGATGATCTAGATTGACTAGATGATCTAGTTGTTTTGTTTTTCTTGTTGGATTTCGTATCCTTTCCATAATTTACATTTATTTATTTATTATTTTAATCTTTTCAATTTCTTTTGCAACGATATACCCACGCAAGGTGATGTATTTCTTTTGTCTTTTGAAGGCTCGGAAGTATGCATCATGTTGCTTCTTGGTAAGGTTCTTTACCGATTCGTTGGCCTTTTTGAATATGTTCTGCTGTGCCTTCTGCGCCTCGGAGTATTCTCCTTGGTAAGGGTGTAAGGTGTAGACTTGAAGGTTATGATAGTCATCAACTCTCCGACGTCGAATGACTATATCGGAATTTTTCGAAAGTTTTCCGAATATGCATTCAAATGGTAATTCAATGTTTAGTACTTTAGCCATAAAATTTATTTTATTTATAAATATATCGTAAGTA
>CAYNMA010000113.1:0-7414 GCA_964398075.1 uncultured Bacteroides sp.
GCTAATGCAGGTACAGACAAAACCTATTGGACCTCTATGACCTTGACAGAACCTGTTTGTACCCCTCCTACAAATGCTTTAAAAATCACAGCTTCGGCAACTACTATTGAGCGTGGAGAAACGACGACTATATCGGTTGTTTCAGGTACAGGAAACGGTGAACCTGTTACTTACTCTGTGAAACCGTCTACGGGTAGCATTACTTCCTCGGGCGTCTTTTCGGCTACAGCTGAAGGCACTTACACCATTACTGTAGCTCAACCAGAAACGGCGAACAAAATATGTGGAGCTATAGACAGCATTGAGATTATAGTTCCCTATCACGAATGCCATTCCGAAACGATTATCAAAGCAGTGCATACAGGTAAAACTACGGCTGATTGTTCTGGAACATTGCAAGGCGGTTATCAAAAAAGTACTGAGAAGGATGGTAAATTAAATTCAAATGGTCACTTCTTTGTTTATCTTGCATCGGGTAATTCTTTCGAGCCAGGCGATTCTGTTTATTTTGAAGTGCCTGAAGTCAATAATGCAACGGCAATAGATATCTATTTGGGCGGCAAAACTGCGCATACCAAAACGTATAGTGTTCCGATGAGCGGTGCAGGTACTTATGTTTTTGTATTGCCGGATGACTTCCCAACTAACATAGATACATTGGGTGTATATCGTGAAGATGGTTCACAAAATGCTACCTACCAGAGCATCGAGGTGCGTCGCTATTCTTGCCCTGGGTGCGATGGGATAGAGCAATATGCACCCACGCTTGGTGTCAGTGCTTCCACTATGGAGCGTGAGACTGGCTCGATTACGCTTACTCCATCGACTTTCAACACGAATCTTTTCCGCAGTGAGTATACAATTACTCCATCAACGGCTACCATCACCAATAATGTGTTCCATTCGGATGTGGTAGGTACATACACCATCGAATACAGTATCGTACACAAACAATATCCCGACTGCCGTTTGTCTTGCTCGCAGCAGGTAGAGGTGACGCTTCAGCCTTGTGAACAGACCCCAGATGTGGTACCAACCTCTTCGGTGTTCCGACTGACAGATGGCAAACTAGTATCTCTTACGCTTGCCACGCTCGAGGCAAAGAACACGAGCGTAACCTATTCGCTCACTTCTGTGCCAACGCTTGCTGGTTGTACTTTCTATATGGACGAGCGTGAGTTGCATATCTCGGGTACACCCAATGTAGGGGTAACGGACGCTAATGGAGTGGATTATCCACTCGCCTTTACCTTCACCAATGATTGTACGCCTGCCCTTACCTTCACGTCTACCATCACCGTGAAAGTATTCCCATCCAATCATAAGCCAGCGATAGCCTATATCGTTACTGGTACAGAGAATGGAGCATTTACTGATTATACATCAGGAGACAAAACTTCCTCTCAAGACTTATTGGATTACCTCGCTACTGATTTCGATGTAACGGTGGTAAATGGTTATGCTACTAAGGATGTCGCCAAGTTAGAGACATATTACTCTAATTATGATCTTCTCTTCGTTACAGACTTCATGGAAACAAGTCAGGGATACACAAATGCATTGGGTACCTTGATCGATAAGAAACCCTTCCTCTCAACGGAGGCTTTTGTGGCGAAGTTGAGCAATTGGCACATACAATCTAACCCAAGTACGGCCTCTCCGAAGGCAACAAAGATGCGTTTGTTGTGTGCTGCCCATTCTATATTCAATGGAACGACTATTACGGGTGATGCTTTGAATAGAGAGATACAAGTGCTGAGCAGTGCCAACAATGGTATGCAAGGCTTCGTGCTTAACCAAATATACGACTTCCTTCCGCTGGCCACTATCAGCGATACGAATAACGGAGAGTTGATTGTATGTAGTGAGCGTCAAGCCGTGTTCTTGGCTCGTTTGATTATATTGGGTATTCAATATTCGGATACGAAACTTTTGACCGAGGACGGCAAACTCATTATCAAACAGATCTTGCATTATCTGTTAGAGACCGATGAGTCGAAGTTGGCAGACTGCTCCATGGTGTTCGACAACGCAAACGGAACAGGTCTTTGGAGTGACGCAAAGAACTGGGCACCAGCTCACTCGTTCCTTCCAACGCCTTATCACCCTGTTCGTATCGAGCAGCCTTGTACGGTGGATATACCCAATGCGCATGCCGCTACCATGAAGATCAATCAAGGCTCGAAGCCTGATGGTTCATCGTTGGCAGGTAGTATCACTATTACTCCAACGGGCGGATTGTTGATAGCAGGTCTTATCAGCAAAGTGCAGGATACCAAATACTTCTCGCTTCGCCCAACGAGCGTGCAGGATATAACCGTGAAAGCCGATGCTACCGGTAACGGTGCTTTGGTCTTTGGTACGCAAGAGAGCGATGTATATGCCACGGTGCAGTATTTTAGTAAAGGCTACGGTGCCAATGTGTCGGCAGAACCTGTATGGCAATATATAGGTACACCTCTGCAAGCAGACCACACTGCTGTGAGCATGTTCTATGGTGCATGGATGTGCCGCTGGGGCGTGAGTGATAACATCGGTGGACTATGGGAGTGGGTGGCTAATGAAGACATACTGCAACCTTTCGAGGGGTATTGTATCACGCAAGATGTCAGCAAGACCTATACCTTGCAAGGGCGTCTGAATAAACCGACCACGCACAGTATCTCCTTCTCGGTCAGGGATACGGAAGGATATGCTTTCGCTGCCAACAGTTGGACGGCTCCTATCAAGATTGGTAACTTGTCATCATCCGATTTTGTCAATGCCGATGCTACAATCTACTTGTTCCATTCAGGTACCTATAACAACTCGCAGTCTGCCACCGATGCCGACGCTACCTCAGCCGTAGCCTCTCTGCCAGGACAGTATGCCGTAATTCCTGTCAACGCCTCACCTTATATGGCAGGTGCCGACTCGGTGATACCGGCTATGCAAGGTTTCTTCGTAAAGACCTCTGCACTACCGGCCACCATGCAGATAGAGTATTCTTCGGCAGTGTACGACGCAAAGAACTTCGCTTGTTCCACAACCCCAATGCGTGCTCCTCGCCGTCGTACAGCTTCTTCGACCGATACAACACCGCAAGTGCTGCGTATCGACTTACAAGGCAAACAGTATGGCGCTGACCGTGTATGGGTATTATCTGCCGATAGCTTCACCGAGCAGTTCGAGAACGGTTGGGATGGTATCAAGGCAGAAGGCGGTTCGGATGTGCCAATGCTCTCGTTCGTAAAAGAAGCGGGTGAGATGGCAGTTGCAGCCGTTCCGGTAATCGATGAGCATACACTCTCTTTCCGTGCAGGTAAAGACTCGGTATATACTTTCTCGTTCGACTATGAGGGTGATCCTTTGTATATAATGGACCGCCAGACGCAGACTGTAACAAGAGTGCAGTCGGGTCAGACCTATACCTTCATGGCAACCAACCGTACGCAAGCCGAACAGCGTTTCGTATTTACTGCGCACCCGCAGTCAGTCACTACGAGTGTAAAGACGGTAGTAGATAACGGTCAACTGCATATTGAGAACTATGCAGGAGAACAAGTAGAGGTATCCATCTTTGCTTCGCAAGGTTGCTGCTTGTATCATTATCTCTCGCAAGATAAGGTAATCAACCTACATCCCGAACTGCCAACAGGTGTGTATATCGTACAGATAAAGGTGGGTTCTGAAGTACAAACAATGAAACTATTGGGAGGAGAATGACTATGAGAAAGAAGTATGGTTTCTTGACTGGATTGCTCATAATCCTCTTGTTCAGTGCCGCATTGTGGGGAACAATGGTGTTGTTGCATAAATCCAATAAAGTACAAAATATAGGTATTGTCGGAGGTATAGGCTACGAACAAGATGCATTGTCCCTCTCAGTACCCATAGCAACCGCTCCTATCGAGAAGAGTATGCCGGTATTCACACCTACGGTGTCTACTGCAACAACGTCCACAACGCCTATCACTTACAATACAGAGACAATGCCAATATCTTCGTTCCAATCGAAGAGCAGAACTCATTCCTATGGCATCATGCCGTATTCCTATGGAGGAAGCAACAGCAATGTCGGACAATCTGCAACGGCTTCCTATTCGGCAGGGCAACAGACGAGTGGCGTCAGTGTCACGATGCCTGTATGCAACTTCTTGGCTCTGTCGTCGGCAAAGACATTGAGTGAGCAGACTAGTCCTACGATGGCGCAAGAACCCGAGTTGGCTTCAGTTGCCAATGCCCCTCGTTATGCACCAGGACCACCAACGCCAAATGTACTACCTCCCGAGCATCAGTTGCCCATAGGAGGAGCGGAGGTGTTGTTTGTCCTAACAGGATTATATCTTGTGGGTGTGACAAAGCGCAGGAGAGCATAAGATAACTATAACAACAAAAAAAGGCAGTCCGTTAGGCTGCCTTTTGTTGTGTGCTTGGATATCCATTACATTCCTGGAGGAGGACCCATAGGAGGCATACTGCCTGGTTTACCTGGTTCATTGCCACTCTCCATCATCTCTTGTATATGACCACCCATACCCGTTGCCTTGAGGTTACCCATCTTGTTCAACTTATACGAGAAGGTAAGCATGAAGTAAGTAGGAAGGGTGTTGTACTTCGCATACGACACTGAGTTATCGTCAATCACTTGTACAATATTCTTTTTCTGATGCAGAATATCGTATACCTCTAACGATAGAGTAGCGTTACGCCAACTCTTCTCGAGAGAAGCATTGAGGATGACCTCGTTCACATTATCCAAGTTATAACCATAACGGGCCGTATAACCACAGTCGGCAGCAATATTCCATGACTTAGGTAGATGGAACTCTATATCGCCCGTCACACCCCAATCGAACACATTGCTTGTACTACCAAGGGTGGTCGTGTTCTGCGTACGACTATAAGTACCATTAGCCCGAAGACCTATGTCTACTATGTCGTGGGTGAAACGGATCGATAGGTCTTCATTTACCTGAAGGTTACCCGTATAAGACGCATCGCCAAGAGGAAGGGTGTTGTTCTCTATCATCTGGGAGATAGCGGCAGCATCTTGTTGATGCAGTACATAAGCCACACGTTGGTTGTAGGATACCATAGTGCGAGTGTTGAACTGGAACATCTTCTGGGCAAAAGGAGTGTTATACATGAAGTCGGCACTGATGTTCCATGGCACTACATCGGCGTTGACGGTCTGTTGGTAACGCTTACCTGTCTGGTCGTATACCGTATTGCCTACCAAAGCGTTCTGCGTAAGTGACCCTCGGAAACCGGTCATGATAGAGGAGAACTTCTCTGCATTGAAGCGAGAGTACATACCCATGAAGTTATGCTTAAAGGCAGGACGGAGCGAGAGGTTACCTACCGTCTCGTTCATAGCATCAGAGTTGTTTCGTACGGGCTCTAACTGCGTGATAGTAGGTTGCGTAAGGCGACCACGATACCGAAGGCGGGCAAACTCTTTCTTACCGAACTTATATCGGAAGTTGATACTTGGTGATGCGTTCCATGTGTTGATGAGTGTATCACGCGAGAGTACACCTCCGTAATAGGTAGTACTATGCGTCTGCGAAGCCAATACACGCGCACCTACAGTAAGGTCGCTCTTCTCGGTTAACCAACGGTAGTTTAACTCCAACTGTTCAGAGTATAAGTCGTTACGCAGGTTGTTACTGTAAGCGGAGTCGTACACATACACGCCTTCGTCCATCGAATATTGGTCCTTTTGCGAACGCCTATTGTTACCGGAGAAACGAGCCGAAATCTCCAATAAGTGATTGGTTTTGTAGATAGGCTCCACATAAGAAGCACGTATCGAGTATGAAGCGTTACCGTCCCTCGAATTAGTGTATTGGTCAACCAAGGCGTTGCTTGCTATATTATCGAACGCATAAGTATTAGAGTAACTTGTATTGTCCTCATAACCTATTTTTGCCAACAAGGTAAGGGAACGACCCGGGTGGTCGAACTTATGGTTATAGGTCAACTTCACACTGGCGCTTACCTCTCGAGTGGAGTCTAAAGTAATCTGGTAACCATCGCTCAACAAAGCGCTATCTTGGTAGTTGGTATAGGCTTCCGATTCGGTCTGTCGTTGGTGGGTATAAGAGATGTTAGGTTGTAGGATAATCTTGTTCAGACTATCAATCTGATACTGCATCTCGAGGCGTACATTGACATCGTAGATATTCGACTGTTGCGTACTCGTATCGTTGTTTAAGTAGGTCTGGTTCTCGGTGTATGACTCTTTTCGGGTCTCGGCTTTCGTGTCGTTATGCGAGTGACTAAGAGAGACATCCCCTCCTATGAACAACTCCGACTGCGAGTCTTTCTTCTTAATCTTATCGTTTAAGTCAATGTTTGTATTGACGCCAAGGTTCTCGCTACGAGTGATACCCGCATTGGCATCTTTACCAAAGTCGCCACGTCCACGCTGCATACGCACCTCGTTGGTGTTGTTAGCACTACCCAAGATAGTGGTCTGACTCTCGCCTAAGAGTAAGTTTGTGAAGATGTTCGCATTATATCGAAACTCATCAGAGAAGAAGTGTTTAGTGCGTTCGGCTGCAGTTGCCCCATAATCCGTACTACCATAGTTGAACCAACCTTCGTTATCGGTCACCATGTCGGCACCAAGACTACCAGTGTACTTACCAAACACACCTTTCTTGCGGTCGGCTTTCAGAGTAAGATTGATGATATGCTCTGTGTCGTCGTCTTCAAAACCCGTCAACTTAGCCATATCCGACTTCTCATCGATGACTTGTATCTTCTCTATCATATCGGCAGGTATATTCTTAGTGGCGGACTGTACATCGTTACCAAAGAACTTCTTACCATCGATACGCACGGCTGTGATACTCTCACCATTGACGGTCACATTGCCTTGTTGATCTACCGTGACACCGTTC
This sequence comes from uncultured Bacteroides sp., assembly GCA_964398075.1. Taxonomy (GTDB): domain Bacteria; phylum Bacteroidota; class Bacteroidia; order Bacteroidales; family Paludibacteraceae; genus Colicola. Next base: position 6,891 of record CAYNMA010000113.1, read on the forward strand.
ATTTTCTTCAATAGATCCTCCACCATGGCGTTCTCATTCACCTTATAAGCCGCCGTGTTATACTCGATAGTATCGCCTTTAACGGTCATCTCGGCTGCATGGCCTTGTACGCTCACTTCGGCGAGGTGTTGCACATACTCGTTAAGACCAATAGTGCGCAGAGTGACATCTTTGTTGGCAACCGTCACTGCCTGCACATATTCGTGGTAACCCACCGAACTGATGATGATTTTATACTCTCCGTTGCGGACATTATTAAGAGTGAACTTACCGTCCATATCGGTCTGCAGACCGTGTACCAAGGTAGAGTCGTTCTTTGAATAAGAGAACAAACGAATAGTAGCCATCTCTATTGCGTCTCCGCTGGTGTTGTCGACCACCTTACCTGTGATGCTGTGCTGACTATATGCTACAAGACTGACGAATAGAAGGGCTAATGTGATAATCTTCTTCATTATAAAACACAATTTGCTGCATAAAAAACAAGAACTATGCCAAAACGGCGAATGAATCAATGTATTATG
>CAYNMA010000114.1:0-7408 GCA_964398075.1 uncultured Bacteroides sp.
TTTGAGATGATTTGTGGAATTTTATTTAGTAGATGGTTGGCTTGAACGAAGGAGTAATGTGGACATTGTGACTGAGTGAAAGTCAAGTAGATACAAATAAAAACCATAAAGCACTCAAAAAGTGGAGAAACATCCCATTTAATAACAAAATAACGAAACGCGGAATTTTTAGAACATCCCTCCATACACCGCGCCAATTATTCTACAAATAAACACAATATATCACCATGTTTTTTGGAGTTTATGTGTACCTTTGCAACGTTGGAAATTGTGGGTACACCGCTCGTCGTATGACGCCAGTTTCGCGTGTCCGCAACTCCATATTTAACTTGTAAATATAATAACCAATGGATATGAAAAACATTGCTAAACAATTATTCTTACTTACTTGCTTACTCTCATTGGGTAGCTTTTCTTTGTATGCTGGTTCTTATACAGTGGACCTAAAAGTGGCTGGAGCAGAAGCTACTCCGTCTATAGGTACATTGCAATATTCTACTTTTAAAGCTAAAAATGCGACAACGGATGGCTATAAGTTTGCGGCTGCTGATGACTATGTTGCATGGAAATTGCCGACTTCATTTTCGGAAACAATAACAGCTGCCTCGTTCTCTGGCTATATCAATTCATCGGATAAAACATATACATTTGGCTATGCGTTTTCAACAGATGGTGGAAGTACTTGGGGAACAGAAAAAACAATGTCTAGTGATGGCACAAAGAAAGAGTCAACCTACAATATTCCTACTGCAGACATTCCATCGGGGGCTAATGCTATAAAAGTAATTCGTAAGGTTAATACAAGGACGCTTATTTGTAGTATCTCGATTACGACCTCCTCAAGTGGCGGTAGCGTTACTCCAACTCCAACTACCAATCCCACAATCACAGCCTTTGCCGTAGCAGGTGTGAATGCAACGATTGACCAAACAGCTCATACCATCTCGGCAACACTACCAGCAGGCACGAGTCTGACATCACTTACGCCGACCGTTTCAATCTCCGATGCTGATAATTATTCGCCAACAGGTGCACAGAACTTCTCAAGTCCCGTGGCCTATACCGTCACAAAAGGCACTACATCAGTGAACTATACAGTTACCCTCACAGTAGCAGCATCACCGGTTAATCCTGATGAACCCGTTACGCCAACGGTCAACCCGACAATATCATCTTTCGCCGTAGCAGGCGTGAATGCAACGATTGACCAAACGGTTCATACCATCACAGCAACGCTACCCGCAGGCACGAGTCTGACATCACTTACGCCGACCGTCCAGCTCTCCGATGCCGATAGTTATTCGCCAACAGGTGCACAGAACTTCACAAACCCTGTGTCCTATACCGTCACAAAAGGTACTACATCAGTGAACTATACAGTCAACCTCACAGTAACAGCAACGCCTGTTACGCCAACCGAACCCGACGAACCGGTTGTCACTCCTACTACCTCACTGAAGTTGCACGAACAAGAAGTCTACGAAGGTAGTGAGTATCAAGGTGGATATGCAACACCACTTGTCTCCTACAATAATCGACAATACGAGGTCTACTATGTGGCTGGTGTTAAGAATGCTAGCAAGTCTAGAACATGGTCTATTACTACCACAAATGGTGGCACATATAATGTAGTTGATGTTAGCGATGCTACAATTACTGAGACTTCTACGCATGCTAGGGATGGATGGTTCTCGGGTACATCTAATGGAATGTCTGGTAATGCTGATATCTCTAGTGGAGCAAAAGTTGAAGCTTTGGAAGAGTTTGGTGGAGTGCCGGCTGAGGTTAAGATGATTAATAACAATTCCTTTGAACTCTATGTGAAAGGCTACGACGAGTTCCGCCTCTATGCAAAGGATAATAATACCACAGAGTCGAAAGAAAGACATTTTGAGGTGTATATAGATAATGTGAAGCAGGCTATGACCTTATCTTCTACTGCTAACATCCGTTCTTTCTCCATGACACAAGATGCACATCTTATTCGTGTTGTGGCTATTGGTACTAGCAATAACTATTTCTATGGCTTCTCATTGCGTCTGAGCAATCTGCCTCGTGTGAAGTACTTGGCAGGTAACGACTCCGACCAAGTAGTCGTACAAGAAAGCGCCATCTCACCAGTACGCTATACGATTCGCAATAATGTCACCTATCGTCTTGATTGGGTAGGCGCAACCGGTACCGGTTTTTCGCTTACGCCAGTAAATACAGCCGGCGATACAATCGAATTGACCGGTACAGCACAGTGCCCAGTAGGTACATACACCTACAAGGTAGTAGCACTCGATGCTGCCGGAACGGCAGTGTCATCCTGTACAGGTAAGTTCAAAGTCGAGACTCGAGTCTATGCTCCTGCCGACGGAACGGCCCATACAGTGTGGATAAATGATGCTATGACACCTATCGTATATACCTATGGTGCACTGAACGATGCTGATGTAACCTTCCAATGGACTACCACTCCAGCAGGCGTTACTATCCAACAAGATAAGAATAACAATACTTGGACTATCGGTGGTACACCCACAACGGAAGGAACCTTTAACTATACTATCACGGCTGCAGGTGGTAACACCCTCAATGGTACGCTGACAGTCGATGTTCCTTCACCTATGTTTATTACGCCTGCCGACTCGATTGCAAAGGTAAAGGCTACCCAATCGCTCGTACCCGTTGTGTGGACCGTTAAGTTTGCTAAGTCCGTTTCTGTAACAGGACTACCTACTGGCTTGAAAGGTACTTTCGCAAACGGACAATATACCATCAGTGGTACGCCGGCGGCCGAATCGTCATACCCGAAGACGTATACCTATACCCTTACTGCAGAACCGCTTTATACAGGCAAGAACCAAGCTACTGCCAAGGGACAGATTATCGTCATCGACCCTTCTGCTAAGGCTGTTCTTTACCTCTACAGTGATGATTATAAGGATGGTGTTTACACCTACCTCAATGGAAAGAACTACGATCTAACGGCTCGCCCTGCAGAAGAGAGCGTGCGTGATGCGCAATCCTATACTGCATACAATGTGGTAATTATCTCAGAGGATGTAGATGCTAACAATGGTGAAGCACTGAGCCTTGCTCGTGGCGAGGTGGCTATACCAGTGCTGAATATGAAGTCTTTCCTCTATACTACCTCGCGCTTAGGATGGGGCTTCCCTGATAATGGTAGTATCGCTACTACAGACCTCACTGTTCTACAGCCATCCCATCCTGTGTTCCGCGGATTACAAGCCAAAGAGGGCGCTACATTGTCTATCCTTTCTGAGGTGAAGGATAAGCATGGCTTGATGCCTGTTTCGACAAACCTTGCAGGTTCGATTGCTCTTGCTACGGCTCCCTGTCGTGGAGAGGATTATTATTCCGACGGAGACCAAACCACATTCTTGCATGAGATACCGACCACGATGCGGTCATCCAAGTATATTCTTTTCCCAATCGGTCAGTCAAGCACCGAGGCTCTTTCGGCAACAGGTAAGAAATTGCTCGATAATATAATGTCATACCTCTTGGATGCTACGAGTAGTTTCTCGGCACCCGAATTGAGAATCACTGGTTTCCGTATCAATGGCGACGCCGCAACGATCGATGAAGCAGCGCAGACCATTACTTTAATCGTGCCTGATGGTACCGACTTGACGGCGTTAACCCCCGATGTTAGTGTGCTCAGCACAGGTACATGGACCGAACCAAATAACGGAGAGGCAGTAGATTTCTCGGATACTCATTTCGGCGTCAACTATACAGTCACCGATGGTATCAACGTGAAGGTATATAATGTCATCGTTCGTACTGCGACAGGAGTCGATGAAATCAATGAAGATGGTCTGTGGTTCGATGGAATAACATTGCATAATGATATGAATGTCTGGGCTACAATCTACGATGTGGCTGGGCGGAAGGTTGCTACAACCAATGCTGACTATTCGTTCATGGCTCTGCCAAACGGGCTTTATCTTGTGCAAACCGCAGGGGCTACCTTGCGTGTTCTTAGATAAAAAGTAACGTGATGTGTTGTAGAAAATTGCATGATATGAGGTTGATCGATTTTTGATAGATTTGTTGATCATCTCTTTAATGATTGTTGTTGGTGCTAGGAATTACTCATGAAAATGGGTAATTCCTTCGCTCGTTTTTAGGACTTCTTCTGGACTTATTATGGACTTCTTCGGGACTTCTTCGGGTTATCCTTCGGTAAAGTTGTGGAAATGGTAGGTACTGATCATACACTGATCATATACTGATCATAGACTTATTTGCGACTTGGCATATAGACTTATCTGCGACTTGGCATATAGTGATTATATAATATTGCTGTTTGGGGAATACAATTTATTTTGTAACTTTGCGGGCTGTATGTATTCATTGAAAGACAAAAGAAATACAATATAAAACAAGTAATAGAAACACATTAATACTTTATATATGAAAGACTACTTAAGTTTTCGGCATGTTGGAATAAGCGATGAAGAGTCGCAGGAGATGTTGGAAGTGATGAATGCTAAATCGGTTGAAGAACTGATGGGGCAAGTGATGCCTAGGAATATCCAATTGGAACAAGGTTATGACGCATGGGTGGATGGAGAGACTCTGCCGCCTGAGTTGTTGGAATATGAATATCTGCAACATGTTGCGAAACTGGCGAGCAAGAATGTAGCGGCTCGTAGTTATATAGGTCGTGGGTATTACGATACGACGACGCCCTCCGTTATAGTGCGTAATGTATTGGAGAACCCTGTGTGGTACACCTCTTATACTCCTTATCAGGCAGAGATTTCGCAGGGACGATTGGAAGCGTTGTTCTTGTTTCAGACCGTGGTGTCGGACATGACGGGACTGCCCTTGGCCAACTGCTCGCTTCTTGACGAGGCAACGGCAGCGGCTGAGAGTGCTACGATGATGCGTAACCTGCGTTCGCGCGAACAGGTGAACCGTTGTGCGAATAAGTTGTTTGTTGATAAGAAAGTCTTTGAAGCGACATTGGCTGTCCTTCATACTCGTGCTGCAGGGCAAGGGATAGAGATTGTGGTGGGCGATTATGCCGCTGTGAAGTTCGATGATAGTTACTTCGGTGCGATTGTTCAATATCCGAATAGCGATGGGTCGGTGGAAGACTATAGTTGGTTCGTCAAACAGGCTCATGCGAATGGCGTGAAGGTGACGGTGATAGCCGATATGATGGCACTTGCGTTGTTGCCTACGCCGGCGTCGTTTGATGCCGATGTGTGCTGCGGAACGACTCAGCGTTGGGGTATCCCAATGGGCTTTGGTGGACCTGTGGCAGGATATATGGCAACGCGTGAGGAGTATAAACGTGAGATGCCAGGTCGAATAGTGGGACTCTCGAAGGATGCTTATGGTCGACCAGCATATCGATTGGCGTTGCAGACTCGTGAGCAACATATCAAGCGTGAGAAAGCGACTTCGAACATCTGCACTGCCGAGGCACTGACGGCGATGATGGTGGCTTTCTATGCAGTATATCACGGTCCGGAAGGTATCAGTGAGATTGCGGAGGGTATTCACAGCAGGGCAACCTATCTGTCGGAGATGTTGGAGGCGTACGGCTTTGCGCAGGAGAATGCGCAGTTCTTCGATACGTTGAAGATCCGTCTGCCGGAGTCGATCAAACTATCGGATTTTCGTAAGGAAGCCGAGAGACGACATCTCAACTTCTACTATGCCGAAGATGGGTCTATCGGACTGAGTGTCAATGAGACAACGAACGATACTGAGATGGAGGAGTTGATTAAGTTCTTTGAGGCAGTGAGTGGTAACTTGGAGTATTTCAGTGGATTAGATATTTTTGATGGACTTTGGAACTTGGACGAGGAACGCGTGCGTAAGGTGGATTATCTGCAAGAACCGATGTTCCAAAAATATCATACCGAGACCGAGATGATGCGTTTCATCAAACGGTTGGAACGTAAAGATATATCGTTGACACACAGCATGATACCGTTGGGTTCGTGTACAATGAAACTGAATCCGGCATCGGCGATGCTGCCTATCACGTTCCCTGGGTTCTTGAGCGTACATCCAATGGCACCAAAGAATCAAGTGGAAGGTTATGAGGCGATTATGAGCGAGTTGAAAAAGATGCTATGTGCCATTACTGGTTTAGATGCTTGTACGCTTCAGCCTACCTCGGGTGCGGCTGGCGAGTATACGGGCTTGGTGGTTATTCGTGATTACCTGCATCGTAATGGGCAAGATAATCGTAAGGTGCTGCTGATACCGGCATCGGCTCACGGAACGAATCCGGCATCGTGCGTGCAAGCGGGTTTTGTGCCTGTGGTGGTGCAATGCGATGAACAGGGTAATACCGACTTGGCGGATTGGCATGCGAAGGCTGAGGAGCATAAGGACGAGTTGGCGGGTTGCATGATTACGTATCCATCGACGCATGGTATCTTTGAAGAGGGTGTTGTGGAGATGTGTCAGACGGTGCATGCTTGTGGCGGCTTGGTTTATATGGACGGAGCGAACATGAATGCGCAGATAGGTTGGACGAACCCGTGTAAGATTGGTGCGGATGTGTGTCACTTGAACCTGCATAAGTCGTTTGCGTCGCCTCACGGAGGTGGCGGACCTGGTGTGGGTGCAGTGTGCGTGAGCGAGAAGCTGCGTGGGAGTCTGCCTTCGGAAGAGAACAACCGCGTGTCGAGTTCGTTGTACGGCAATGCGAACATGGCGATTATCCCTTACGGGTATATCATGATGATGGGCGTTCGGGGATTGCAAGAGGCAACGGTGGATGCGATAATCAATGCCAATTACTTGGCGGCTCGTTTGGGTGACGCTTATGGGATTGTCTATACGAACAAGAACGGTCGGGTAGGGCACGAGTTGATATTGGATTGCCGTCAGTTTAAGCAATATGGCATCACTGAGACGGATATCGCGAAGCGTCTGATGGACTTTGGTTACCATGCGCCGACGCTGTCGTTCCCTGTGCACGGTACGCTGATGATAGAGCCGACGGAGAGCGAGAGCAAGGCGGAGTTGGACCGTTTTGTGGAGGCGATGCTGTGTATCCGTGCGGAGATAGAGGAAGTGGCGACGGGTAAGGCGGATGCGAAGGATAACGTGTTGCTGTCGGCGCCTCATCCGGAGTACGAAGTGACGGCTGACGAGTGGCATCATGGCTATTCGCGTAAGAAAGCGGCGTATCCATTGGATTGGGTCGCGGAGAATAAGTTGTGGCCGACGGTGGCTCGCGTGGATAATGGCTTCGGCGACAGAAACCTCGTGGCGAGAGCGTGAAGGCAGACGACGTCAAAAGTTGTGAACGGACGGCTGTCGCCGTATTGATGTGAATTGACATAAACAGACACAAGACCGCACTGCGTGCTAAAAGATACAAGACCGCTGCGCTAACGGACTGATTAACATAAACTTTGGA
>CAYNMA010000115.1:0-1660 GCA_964398075.1 uncultured Bacteroides sp.
ATTCGTTCAAAGAGGCTGTCAATCAGTCTAAAACGATTCTGGCAGACTCGGTGCAGAAGGCTGAGTGGCAGGAGCGCTACAAGAAGCATAAGGATTATTTTCGTCGGCATCCGAGTTCGCCATATAAGAAGTATTCGACCTTGCGTGGGTTCGTTATTGCTCAGTTGACGCAACAAATCAATGCGCAAGCGAAACAGGAGCAAGTGGCTGAGAGTCAGACGGAAACAACGGCTTCGATAGCGACTACTCAGACTTCGGTTACGACTTCGACGGTGGCTGCGCAGAGTACGGGTTCGGCATCTACGGAGGCGAAGACTCAAGTGACGATGGAGGAGTTGCGGGAATTGCTCGGCAATTTAATAATCTGACAATTGACAATTTACAATTACGTGGTTTAGTAGTTTGGGTTTTGTGACTTGAACGATTTGTCCGTGCATTTACGATTAATATACATCGTATAGTCAAACGTGCTTTGTGGCTGGGGCGACTCGAGGACGTGTTGTCACCATAATCTTAATATGGTGTCTCTGACCGTGTCTTTTGGGCATGATATCGTTGCGGTTTTCTGGCAGGAGGGGCAATAGGGTGGTGGAATGCGTCTTTGACGAGGTTTCCTATTAAATCGACCTTTGTTGGCTCTTTGGGAGCATGGTTCAAGACCGAAATCTATATTTGTCTATATTCTAAATGGGGTTAATGCTCTACCTTTGCCGCGTGAAATAATAGCAAAGTCGCCAGCGCGTTAGGAAATTATTCTCGCAATGTTTGCAGATACCACAAGTGTTTTGTACCTTTGCCCCGAATATGATTGGCAAGTGTGTCAATCTCTGACAAGACCGACCTCGTGACTTGGGTAAATCTGGTAAGTTTACAAGTGATAGTAGGGGCGGGCGACTTTTTCATCGAGGACGTGCTATGCGTGTCTGTCGAGTGATGAGGGCGTGAGCGACTTTGCTATCTTTTACTATCACAGGTTTACCAGAACCTACCCAAGAAGAGATAAGCAGATTAGGTCACACCCTTTTTATATACTAATACTTACTATTATGAAAAAGTTACTCTTTGTCACACTCCTCTTGGCCTCCGGGCTCGTGGGCAATCTTACCACTGTCGTTCACGCACAAAGCGACTGCTCACCACTCCTCTACACGCGTGCCTTCACCGATGGCACGGAGGGAGACTTCACTATCTTTAGCGAAACAGGCAACTTCCTACGTTGGAAAACAAACTCCTATGGCGCTGTTATCAATGGCTACAACAGTAGTGACAACGAGAGTGATTGGCTCATCTCGCCCGCCTTTGCCTTAGCAGGCTATGAGTCCGCCACACTCACCTTCTACCATCAACTCTATAATGCCACCGACACCACTGATGTAGGACAGTTTGTCAAACTGTTGGCGACAACTGTGGAGTCAAGTTCTATTACGTCATGGACACAAGGCAATGTCACGTTGGCAGAAAGCTCTTGGACAGAACTGCCCATCTCTGCGTATGGCATATCCGAGTATAAGAAAGTGGAGGTGTCTATTCCGTCTTCTCTGCTGACGGATAGTGTGCGTTTCGCTTTCCACTACACCTGCGACCCTAACGATAAGACGCGTGCTTACTATTGGGAGATAAAAGACTTCTCTGTATCTGCAACCTGCGCAGGTGGAGCAAC
>CAYNMA010000115.1:1760-7387 GCA_964398075.1 uncultured Bacteroides sp.
TGGAGCAACGCAAACCTCTGTCAATCCCAAATTGCCGGTTGCTAACTCGTTCTATGACTTCGACGGTGACGGTTATAAGGAGGCTGCGTATTTCGACAGTCGCCTCTATATAACGGATGACTACACCAATAACTTTGCCGTTGCTAAGGAATATACCCTTGATTATACGGACCTCTTGCGCTATATAGAGGACGTCAATGGCGACGGCGTGATGGACTTCATTGCCAGTGGAATTAGTTATGGAAACTATTATAGGAATATCACTTTCTCTCAGACAGACGGTACTTTCATGCAGCAAAGCAAAACTATCAGTGCTACGAACATGGATGTCAACTGTGACGGGCGAATTGACTATATCCGATTGAGTTCCAATGATGCCAATCCTAATCTTTTTATCAACCTTCGTCAAGCAGATGGCTCTTATGTGGAGAAGGCGATGCAACTCGTGACCAAAGCCGAGTATGAGGCACAGTTTGACCCTAACGCGTGGGGCTCTACCACTGTGCAAGAGTGGAATGGGCTCATAGGTGCCACTGTGCCGAACACGGGTGCTGTCTTCAGTGGAGCATCCTTGGCGCGTGCCCCTCGTCGTAATAGTCCTCGGAAAGCGCAAGGTATTGGGCAACAAGTGTATGCGCCTACCAAGGTGCTTGACCTCAATGCCGATGGACTGATGGATCTTATCGACGAAGCCAATGGTACTATCTACTATAACATGGGCGATGGCAAGTGGATATATACCGCTACGAACGGTGCAGTCTTCACAGCGGACTTCAATGGCGATGGCATACAAGACTTCGTCTTCCCTGGTGCGAAACTGCAGACGGCTATCTATCAAGGCAACGGCAACTTCCAAGTGACGACTCTCTACGAGAATATACAGGTGGACGATGATATCTACTGTTATGACTTTGACAACGATGGCGATGTGGATATCCTCGTTACTTTCTCTGCGCCACGCAACAGCACGGGCTATGCCTACACGATGTTCTTCCGCAATGACGGAAACGGGAACTTTACCCAACTCGAGGAACAAGACTATGGCTCAAATAATCTTGTCTTCTCTAACTGCCAAGACATCAATGGCGATGGCTACTATGACCTGCTTGCTTTCCGTGGAGCGTATAGTTGCTATAACCGTGATTGTAGTCTCGAAAAGGATAGTACAAACTATGTCGTTTGGTTGCAAGGGAAAGCCGACATGACCTTTGCCGAGCCGCAAGTGCTATACACGCTTACTAAGGAGTGGAATGGTTGGGGCAAATTAAGTTCTGTCCGTATCAATGCCGAAGACCTCGATAGCGATGGTATCATGGAGGTATGGGTCAGTGGACTGTCATATATTGACAATACAATCACTGTTCATAAACCTGTTGCCATTGCCAATACGGCGCCTACCGCACCTGCTAAACCGTCGCTTTCTTATAACGAAGGTATACTGATTATCAACTGGGGCGATGGGGCTGATGCTCATACGGCAACGACTGACCTCACCTACGCTCTGCGTATCGGCACTGCCAGTGGGGCACAAGATATCCTGCATGCACACGCTAATGCTGACGGCTCACGGCGTAACTTCCTTGACGGGAATATGGGGCGTTACCATTCTTATACCATTGACCTATTCTCGTATCCGGCTGGGACGATATATGTTGCCGTACAAGCCATCGATGCACAACATCTCGGCTCGGCTTGGAGTGAAGAGGCTACTATCGAACATACGGCATTGCCCGTTGCCTTCACTCTCAGTAGTTCCACTATCGGTAAAGGTAAGACTCTTACTGCCACTTTCACGCCTACCTCGGAGGGATATACTCACTTATGGGTGGCACAGGATGGCGTGTGCACGACAGTTGGCAGTAGCACGGTGCAGATAATCTTCTCTGCCGCAGGCGATAAGACTATCACACATACCATCACTTCTCCCGATGGGCGCACCGCACGAGTGACGCAGACTGTTACGGTCCTGCCTAATGGCATTAGTGACGCTATTGAACTGACAAGCGACCAGTACAGATTGCTGAGCGCTCAATATGAAGGTTATGAAATGAACGACTATAACTTCGATGGCTATCTCGATATTACATCTTCCGCCGATAATGTGGTGTACAAAGGTGAGGCTGACTATGCTTTTACCAAAGCCAGTGGTATATGGAACACGGCGCTCTCTATTCCTTACTGCTTCTGGTTTGATTGGACACACAACGGAGCGGCAGACCTTATGGTGGCATCAACCGGATATTATGAGTTGGGATATTACCTGCCGCATAATGGAACCAATAACCTCACGGCAAAGAAGACAGATGACAATATCAAGAAGTACTCGCTTGATGCCAATCAAGATGTCTATGATTACTGCAAGGTGGACTACAACCATAACGGATACTATGATATACCTATGATTGATTACTCGACAGATGGCGTCGTCGGAACTGTCTACTTCCTATCCTACGATGGTACGAGTTTCGTGCGGCAAGAGGTGCAGAGCAATGCCGATCGTAAGCTGTTGTCGGGTGCCTTTGACGGAGGAACTACTACTACCCGCTTTGTTGTAGATATTGACCATGACGGTTTTATGGATATGGCGACGCTGCACTATTACCAGTCTCCATACAAGGACTTGGCGGTGATGCTCAATAAAGGTAATATGTATTTTGAGCAACTTATCATTCCTTTTGCACAAGAGATAGCAAGTCCTGGCACGATGTCTTATAGCTACACTACCGATATGCAGAATGCACAACTCGTGGACTTTAATAACGATGGGTACTACGATATCTTTGCTTGCCGCTATGCTGATGGCGCACCATATATCCTTTGGAATAATCAGAACCAGTCTTTCTCTGCACCTGATATATTGCCACTCGGGGACTTGTCAGCATTCTACGTAAACCGATACGGTTCCTCTGGTATATACCAGTTTGCTGACCTCGATAATAATGGTTATGTCGATATCATCTCGCTGCAACCTAATGCACAGATGGGTGAGAATATCACCAATGTCTATGTCTACTACATGGGCGAGAGCGGTGTCATGCAACAAGGCTTCCTGCTGACGAGCGAGAGTACAATAGGTAGCTATTATCTACGTGACTTTGCTGCTAATGGAATGGCGTTGGTAGTAGCACAACACAATGATTATTACCTCTATCCTATCATAGGTATAGATAACCAGCGTCCGTCTGCTCCTACCGGACTGCGTGCTGTGCAGACGGCTGATGGGCTGCTCATCGAGTGGAACGCCGCACAAGATGACCACACGCCTGCTGCGCAGATGCGCTATAACTTATCCGTGAAACGGGCAGGACAATCGGGTAATGGTGCTTATCTCATCTCGCCGCAGAACGCAGGTAATAGCAATGCGGCTTATATGCCTGAGTATCACTATATCGCTGCTACGCGATTCCTTATTCCGCAATCGGAGATTGCAGTGGGCGACTATGAGATATGTCTGCAAGCACTTGACTTACAGAATGAACTGAGTCTGTTCTCGGATACTATCACGGCTCATGTTGCCTCTGTCAGTCAGGTGTCGGCACCTACATCCGTTTGTCTCTTCGACCATGCTACCTTCACCTATACGGGTACGCTACAGTCGGTTGCGCCTACATGGGACTTCGATGGCGGTATCATTGACAGCGGTAGTGGGTACGGTCCTTATCAAGTACACTGGGCGACAGGTGGCACGAAGAATGTTAGTCTTACTATCAATGACGAGACTACCCGATGGATGATTTATGTTGAGCAGTATACTGCCGACTACACTCTGCCAATCTATTACATCAACGATGCCACCACCTCGCTGAACTTGCCTACGGATGCCACTTGCACTTGGCAAGCACGCTATAATGGTGATGCAGACTTTGCGCCTATCGCCACCTTCCAAGGGGTAATAGATATCAATGGCAATAGTCTCACTCTTCATAAACCGACCGGCAGTGAGGACCTTTTCTTGCAACTCATACTCACTAATAGCAATGGCTGTGAGATGACAGTACAGCAACGCCTGCAAGTTATTGAACAAGACCAACTGCCGCAACTGACAATAGTGACGCCTGGTGCCGACGGCAAGAACGTACTGACATGGGATGCTGCTTCGCTGTCGTATCTCACCGATGTGCGCATCTATAAAGAAGGTAACCAGCGCAATCAGTTTATCGAACTGGCGACTGTTGCCGCTTCTGTTGGTACTTATATAGACCCGACATCCAACGCGTCGACTAAGGCTGAGAGGTACTGCATAGCAGGTGTACTGCCCGATGGCACACTCACGCCGCAGAGTGACCCGCACAAGACGCTGCACCTAACTATCAATCAAGGTATACAAAACAATACGTGGAACTTACTGTGGAATGAGTATGTCGGTGCTAACGTGGTGTCGTATAACATCTTGCGAGGTTCGGCTGCCGATGCATTAGCGTTGCTCACTACTATCAGCAGTAGCAATACCTCTTATACTGACCTTACGCCTGATGACTTGATGCCATATTATGCCATCGAGTATGTACTTGATAGTGATGGGTCGACCTCTGCTCCGAGGAGGCGAGTGGTACAACGCACATTGGCTTCGATTCGAGGTACGTCTAACGTGGTGAACCGCAATGATGCTCGCACTATCAAGTATGCGGAACGGCTGTCTATCCTCTCAGCGAACGGATCGTATTCTACTACTGCTGATAAGACTTCGCTCTATCTCTATGCAGAGATATTTCCGACTAACGCATCCTATAAGACGGTGCGGTGGGAGATAACCAGTGGGGCTGACCTCGCTACTATTGACGCCAACGGACTACTCACAGCTGCTACTCCGAACATTGGCGGTACTGTCACTGTTCGTGCAACGACTACCGATGGTACAAACCTCTCGGCTACTCGACAGATACAGATTGCGGCTATCAGTGGCGGCGGTGAGACGACTAAGAACTACTTGCCAACGAACTTGCGGAGCAATGTCGATGGGCATACCGTTACGCTCTCTTGGATTGTGCAAGATGTTGCACCAAACTATGAAGTGACTATCACGAACCTCACGACGAACGCTCAAACCGCACAAGGATACGTTGCGAGTACGACAGCACAATGCGACCTCGAGGTTGGCGAATACAAATGGTGTGTTAAGGCAGTGAATGAGAATTACGAAGCACTTTCTTCTTCGGCATGCAGTACCTTTACTATTGATGCTACTGCCGTGGAGAATATCACCGACCCACAAACCTCTGTGCAGAAGATTCTCCGTGATGGACAGGTTCTTATTCTGCGCAATAATAAAACTTACACTATTTTCGGGACGGAACTATAATAAGGTGTTTTCCTTAAGCCACATCAGAGGCATAGCGAATCACTGTGCCTCTGATGTGTGCGATTTTGGGTTCTCAGCAATAAAAATGAGAGTGAAGAGTCTTTGTTAGAGACTGTATTTCAGCTTTTTTATAGGTAATAGATATTTTTTTTGCGAAATGTTTTGGTGGTAAAGAAAAAAGCGCTACCTTTGCACCGCTTTTCCGCCAAACGAGATGGTGTTCAAAACGAAAGCCACTTTCGTGTAACGATAAGCCTCGTATGTTGGTGAGCATTGCCTCTTTAGCTCAGTTGGCCAGAGCACGTGATTTGTAATCTCGGGGTCGTTG
>CAYNMA010000116.1:0-7304 GCA_964398075.1 uncultured Bacteroides sp.
ATGATTGTGGAGACGATGATTGTGGAGACGACACGCCCTCGTGTCGTCCGAGCCGCCAGACCCGATTTTCTATACTCTGCTTTTTCGACGCAGTCGAAAAAACTTTATGATAATATCAGTCCTTTAGCGAAGCGGTCTTGTGTCTTTTAGTGTGCGGCACGGTCCGTTGTCTTTATGACTAATTAATGATAATACGCCGCAGACGTCCGTTCAAAAACGAAAAATGCCTCCCCACCCGAAAAAATATCCAAGTTTATTTGTGAAATTGAAAAATTTATCGTATGTTTGCACAGCGATTAGGTTGATAGATGATGTTTTTATGACAATTAGTCTATCAGCGCAGCAATCCATTGCCTTTTAACGCCCCTTTAATGGACTTTAATGGAGAAAAGAATAAAATGACCAATATGAACGAAATAAATTTAACCAAACCCCTGAGCATCTACAGCGCCTCGGCGGGAACAGGAAAAACCTTCACGCTGGCTGCCTACTATGTCGGCCTGCTGCTTAGCGGCGTGAGTTACAAGAACATCCTTGCCGTGACCTTCACCAACAAGGCCACCGAGGAGATGAAAACCCGTATCATGGGCTACCTGTACGACATCGCAAAAGGCAACGCCAACGACTTCTTCAAGAAAGCCAAGACCTTCATGTTGCCCAACTGCAAGAATGCAGCATTATCCGATGCAGACTTGCAAGCCATAGCCGGCAAATGCTTCACAGAGATGCTGGCTGATTACGACAACGTCCATGTCAGCACCATCGACTCGTTCTTGCAGGCGCTGCTCTCCGGTATGGCGCAGATGCTCAACCAACGTATCGGCTTCGCACCAGAACTCGACCAAGACAAACTCTTCACCGAGGCTGTCGACCGCCTTATCAGCGAACGAATGCAAGGCTCCACCGCCACCATCATATCCGACTATATCACCGCCCGCATGGACGACGAACAGAACTGGGACATCCGTAGCAGCCTTATCAAAACCGCTAAGATACTCTATAGCGAAACCGCACAAGTCTTCGCCAACGAAGGCAAAATCGAAATGGACCCTGCAAAGATTGAAACCTATCGCCAGAAGATTGCAGGGTGGAAAAGTGCTAAGGAGTTCATGGAACTGAGTAGATTGTATGCTGAGGTACAAAATGAGATAGATGCCCTGCCAGAAACGACGACGAATAGAAAAGCCGTGTTGTCAGCGTTGGAGTATGTGAAGCAGTCATTCGAAAATCCAAAAGGATTGAAGATTGAGAATATATTTAGGGGATTTACAGAGCCCCAAGCGCAGAAACTGCAAGATGGCAAGTGGGATAAATCGTTGGGAACACCACTTTGCCAAACGTTGATTGCTTTCCATGAACTATGTCGTGAATGCAGAGGACTCTTTTTTCAAGCAAAACTCACACTCAAGTACCTCAACGACATGCGCCTCATGCAAGCACTCGTGGATGTCATCAACGAGACCCTGCACGAACAGAACAAGATATTGCTCGCCGAGACATCCTCTATCTTGAGTAATGCCCTCAAACCTGGTGATGCCGATTTTATCTTGGAGAAAGCAGGTATCCGCTATAGCCACATCATGATTGACGAGTTTCAGGACACAAGCAAACTGCAATGGCAAGTGTTCCAGTTGTTATTGCAGGAGGTGCTGGCTACCCAAAACCAAACGGTCCTCATCGTGGGCGATATCAAGCAGAGCATCTACCGCTGGCGTAATGGCGACTGGCATATCATGGCAGAGTTGCCACAAAACAAAAAAAGCAACCAGAAGTCCTTAAAGTGCAACTTCCGCTCGCAAGAAGAGGTAGTCAAGTTCAACCTCGAAACTATGAAGTCGATTGCCCAAGACCCTGCCATGGCGAGTGTCGTTACCAATATCTATGACGAAGGATATGACGGGACTAATGTGACTGAATACCGCAGCCAAAATCACACGGGAGGATATGTCCGTTTAAGTGTATGCCCTGGCGCCGATAAGGATACAAAAAAGGCTATCCTTGCAAACATGTTCAATACCATGGAGGAAATAATGGGCAAGGGCATCGTCCCATCCGATATCATGATTCTTGTGCGCAAGAATGATGAAGCGATGGATGTTGCACGCTATTTCCAAGAACATAAAGGCGACTACCAACTACTCAATAAAACCCACCTCGTCTCACGCGACTCGTTCGTACTGAAACAGTCGAAGTCGGTTATGTCCATCATCAATGCCCTATGCTATATTGAAAGCAAAGACCCTGTGGCAGGCAACTTTGTCGAGAGGGCTACCGAACAGGAATATATATGTAAGGCGTTAAAACCGATTGACAGCAGTCTACCTCTCTACGAGATGGTGCAGAAAGTAGTGGAACTGCTGTTCCCTAAAGGAGATAAAGACGAACTAAAAATAGAGGATGTTGCTTACATCAACTGCCTATTGGATAATGTGCGCACCTATGTATCCGAGAACGGGTCGAACCTGCAGAAATTCTTGCAGTATTGGACCGACTTCTTGTGCAACAAAGCCATACCTTCGGCACAAACAGATGCCATCCAGATAATGACAGTCCACTCCTCCAAGGGTCTTGAGAGCAAAACGCTATTCATACCGTTCTGCTCATGGAAACTGACGGAAAATAAGGGTGAGATGTGGTGCAAACGTGCTATAGATAAGGACGTCTACATACCGATAGAGATAAATAGTACGGCAAAAGAAACGAAAGACTATGCAGAGTATTATAATGAGGAGTGCAATGCGCAGATAGTGGATAACCTTAACCTTCTCTATGTGGCCCTCACGCGTGCTGCCGATAATTTGTATGTCTATGTAAATGAAAAGATAACCTATAGTAATGGCGAGGTGACCGGACTAGACAAGAATAATGTAGGCTATCTCTTGATAAAAGCGTGGAATTTAGAAGATAAGGTAAAGGCAACTGCGCAGAGGAACCTCAATGAGAACAAGATTACAGATCCGGTAGAAATAACTATCGGCACTCTCACCACCCGCCCCGCCAAAACCTCCGAGACGTCCACCTTCGGCTTCGAGCAAGCCGAGCAACTAACTGCCTCCTTGCATGGCGAAAGCGGTCAAGTGCGCTTCCGCCAGTCGCAAGAGGGCATGATGCACGCCTCCATGGGACACAATGCCGAGGAGGTCGTCGACCGAAAAGAACTCGGTACCATTTGCCACGACCTGCTCTCGCGCATCAAGAGCCAAGCCGATGTAGAGCCTGTCGTTCAATCCGCCTACGACAAAGGCGTCTTTGAAAACGAAGAACAGAAAGTCCAAGCAAGGAAATACATTGACAAGATTTGGCAGACCCCACAACTTTCAGACTGGTTCAACGGCTCTTGGAAACTATTGCGTGAGCAGGCTATCATTGTCGATGGCAAAGAACGCCGACCCGACCGTGTCATGGTGCGAGACAAAGAGGCTATCGTACTCGACTATAAGTTCGGCACGGAAAAAGCTGAATATAACAAACAAGTACAAGAATACATGCAGACCATGAAAGCACTCGGCTACACCTCCGTACGAGGCTATCTATGGTATGCAGAAAAAGAAACAAACGAAGCATTAAAGGAGGTAAGGGATGCTCTAAAAATTGCTTTTTAGATGATTTGTGGAATTTTATTTAGTAGATGGTTGGCTTGAACGAAGGAGCAATGCGAGCATTGTGACTGAGTGAAAGGCAAGCAGATGCAAATAAAAATTACAAAGCACTCAAAAAGTGGAGAAACATCCCAATCAATAACTAAAATAACGAAACGTGGAATTTTTAGAACATCCCATAACATTATGATTCAAGAAGGATTTTTATATAAAGTAGCAGAAGACATCATCCGCAAACACGGATGGAGCAATATGGACGACCTCACACTCGTCTTCCCCTCACGGCGTGCAGGCGTTGTGTTCAAAGACCTACTCAAAAAAATACAACACCCATCGGAAAATGAGTCCAAAACGGCTATCCTCCTGCCGAACATAACAACCCTCTCCGACCTCTTTGCGAGCCTATGCCCCGACCCCACCATCGAGGAACTGGAAGCCATATTCCGACTCTACAAGATCTACGAGAAGGAAACGAAAACATTCTACGATGATGAGAGAACGAAGTTCGAGCAGAACACCCCAGGCAAGAAATACGACGAGGTGAAACCCTTCAACCTCGATGTCTTCTATAGTTGGGGACGACAACTGCTCGCCGACTTCAATAATATCGACTCCAGCGAGGCAAGCAAGAACGCCAAGGAATTGCACGATTTCTTTACCAACACCATCCAAGCCAAGGAATTGGATAAGTTGACAATAGATGAAGAAGTGCGCAACCGTCTCACTTCGCTTTTCCATACAGACGATGTGCCCGAAGACTCTATCCGCAAGAAATACGAGGCGATATGGAAGTGCATGGAGAATATATACACCGAGTTCCATAAAGAGTTGGCAGACGCTCATAAACTGACCAGCGGCATGCAGAAACGCTGGGTGATAAGTCATTGGGACGAGGCAAAGGATTATTACGAAGAGTTCGCCAACCAGCAGTTCGCCTTCATCGGCTTCAACTACCTCATGCCCGTCGAGAAAGAACTGCTTGCCAAGATAAAAGCCGAGAAGTCCAACACTCTTTTCTATTGGGACTATGTGGCTGACTTCCAAACCAACAAGAAAGCCTACTCGTTCATCGAGAAGTACATGCAGGACTTCCCATTGCCCACAGGCTTTGAGTCTTCGACTTGGACGCAGAAAAATGTCAACATCGTAGCCGCTTCCTCTGCCAACGCCCAAGCGCAGTATGTACACGAGTGGTTAAGCCGCAACTATAAGGCAGGACAACGCACCGCCGTCGTGATTTGCGACGAGCAGATGCTCGAACCCGTCATCTATGCACTACCAAACTTAGGTGATGGCGTGAATATCAACATCACCAAGGGATTCCCTATCTCGAGCACGAAGATCTACTCCGAGGTCATCGAGTACCTATCCGACAAGGAACACGACCGCCAAGCCAACGAAACCTATGCCGATGTCGTGAGCCGAGTATTGGATGAGGTAAAAAAGACTGATAAGAAATACCAAGCGGAAAAACACGACAAAAAACAATGGCAGACCCTCCTCATCGAGGAGTCGATCTATCAAGTGCAAGTGCAACTCAAGCAGTTGCAGATCGTCTTGCAGAAAGAGGAGTACAAGGACCTTATCCCGTCCCTCACGCTCCTACGCAGTATCGTGCGCCGTGCCATGGAGAGCGTCTCGCTGCCCTTCCACGGAGAACCGATCACCGACATTCAAGTGATGGGCGTACTCGAGACCCGTGCGCTCGACTTCGACAACCTGCTGTTGCTCAATGTAGAGGAAGGGGTCGTACCACGCAAGAGTAACGACAGTTCGTTCATACCGTACTACCTGCGCAAGATATTCCGCATGCAGACACGCGAGGAGGAGGCATCCGTCTATGCCTACAACTTCTTCCGTCTGTTCAACCGTGCTAACCATATCACGGCAGTGTTCTCCAACGCGCAGACGCAGTTAGGCGCAAAGTCCATGTCACGCTTCCTCATGCAGATAATGACCAGCGATGAGTTCAGTACCACACGCTCTGTCCTCACCGAAGGCACTAACCTACCTGCACCGATCGAGGTAGACCCCCAAGACAGTCTCCTCTCCAAACTCGAAGTACATACCGACGGTTACCTCTATTATAAGGAAAAGAAAGGAAACAACGAGAATAACGAGAACAATGAGAATAAGGAACAAGCAAAGGGTAACGCTGCGAATGCCAAGGATGAACCAAAACGCTTCACCCTCTCGCCGAGTGCCCTGAACACCTTTATCCAGTGCCCTCGCCAGTTCTACCTGCAGTATGTCGAAGGCCTCCGCAGCCCAGACCAAACACACACCATCTTCGCCTCAAACGAGATAGGTACATTAGTGCATACCGTGATGGAGAAAATCTACATAGATGATTTTCATTGCACGAAAAAAGAAATCACTCAAGTTAAGATTGATGCCGGCGCCCTTGCCAAAGTGGATGCCGATGAAAAACACCTAACGCAGTTATTAAAGGAGGCTTATGACAAACTGAATGCAGATAATCATACCTCCTACAAATACGACGAACACCCTGCGGAGAACATTGTGATATTGAAACTTGTGCATAAAGTATTGACACACGATATCGAGGATGCCAAAAAAGGCTTGCAGATAATGACTCTTGAGCACCCTGGCTACTACAATACCGACATAGTCATAGACGAAAAAGGCACAACGGCTAAGATACAAGTCGGTGGTATCATCGACCGTCTGGATATTTGTGACAATACAATGCGCGTGGTAGATTACAAGACTGGTGGATACAATAAGGATAAACTGGACATTAAACTGGATAAGTTAGTATCCGACCCTGCGCAACACTATGTGCTGCAAACGCTTATCTATGCTGAGGCGGTGGCGCAAAAAGGTATTTCAGAAAAGCCACTGCAACCCCACTTGTTCTTCACACAGTCGAAACTCAAAAACACGGCTGTGACGATGGGTGGTGTACCTATTGCTGACTACAACCGATTGCGTCCGGATACCCAAACACAGAAAGGTATTCCTACTCTTATCGGTAATAAGGTACAGGAAGCCCTCACCACCACCGACTTCCCACAGTGTGATGAAAACAAATGCACAGCCTTCTGCCCCTTCCTCGACATCTGTGCCCGAGAAGTCACCTTTAACGCAAATAAATAACAATACATTAAATATAGAAAATTATGATAGATAAAAAAGAAAACTCGAACAATGCTACTAATGCAGGAGAAACCCCAGTATCTTACACCCGCCAATACACTCCAGAATATATCACCCACTTGCAACCCAATCAGGTGTTTGTGTTTGGCAGTAACATCCACGGCCTCCACGGCGGTGGTGCAGCCCGAGTAGCAAACCAGCAGTTCGGCGCAGAGTGGGGCGTAGGTGTCGGCATGACAGGCCAGTGCTATGCTATCCCAACCATGGAAGGTGGCGTGGACTATATAAAAGGGTATGTCGACGAGTTCATTGCCTATGCTGCGCAACACCCCGAGAAGGAGTTCCTCGTGACCCGCATTGCGTGCGGCATCGCAGGCTTCCGACCAAGCGAGATTGCTCCGCTCTTCCGTGAAGCCTTACCCCTCACTAATGTCCTCCTCCCAAGAGACTTCGTGACTATCCTCAAAGGCTAACCACTATTTCAGTGTAGATGCTGCGATTGGGGAGACGTGAAGCTCAGGCAGGTGCGCAAGCACTGAGTCTGCCTGAGCGAGTGAAGTCCAGTGGACTGAACAAGAATACCGT
>CAYNMA010000117.1:0-1815 GCA_964398075.1 uncultured Bacteroides sp.
ATCTACTAAATAAAAATCCACAAATCATCTCAAAAGCAATTTTTAGAACATCCCTCTACTTTTATGATCAGCACCACTGCCTGAGCCGCAATACCTTCCTCTCTGCCCACAAACCCCAGATGCTCTGTCGTGGTGGCTTTCACCGACACTTGTTCTACCTCGACGCCCATCACGTCTGCCAGACACTCTTGCATGGCTTCGATATAGGGACTCAACTTAGGCACTTGTGCGCATACCGTGCAGTCGGCATTACCCAATTCATACCCCTCTTTACGCAACATCTCCATTGTGCGGCGAAGCAGTATCTTGCTGTCGATTCCTTCATACTCGTTGCCTCGTATGTCAGGGAAGTGATACCCTATATCGCGCAGATGGGCTGCCCCCAAGAGGGCGTCACACAATGCGTGTATCAGTACATCCGCATCCGAGTGCCCCAAGAGTCCTTGCTCCGAGGGAATACAGATGCCCCCTAACCACAACTTGCGGTCGGGGGCAAAAGCATGCACATCGTAGCCAAATCCAATGCGTGGCAACTGCATACGGTCTTATCGCTTAACTAAGTCTTTGATACCGGCGAGGTCGAACGCTACGGTGAAACGCAGGGTCTGGTCTAATGGGTTGGTGGCTGCAGTAGCCAATACATAAGCCGCATCGAGCGAGAAGATAGACAACTTAAAGCCTAAGCCGAAGGTCACATAACGGCGGTTACCTTTCCACTTGTTCTCGTGGCTATAACCTACACGTGCAAAGAACTTGCGGTCGTAGGAGTATTCCAAACCGATGCCGTACTGTATCTCACGCATCTCTTCTTTGAAGCCGCCAGGAGCATCTGCAAACGAATACCACCAGCCTTTAGCCGACGAGAGGTTAGAGTACCAGTCGGTCAACTGTTGCCCCGTGAGTGCATTGCCCTCTTCGTCTACTGCGAACTTCGAGTTACGAGTAGGCACTAAGTACTTATTGATGTCGGCATTGAACGACAAGCGGTTGTAGTCGTCGAAAGGCAACTCATAACTTACACCCAAACGCAGGTTAGCCGGTATGAAGTTTTTCGTCACTTTCTTGTCGTACGAGATCTTACCACCAAGGTTCGAGATGTTCGTACCGAACGCAAAGTAACTCTCACCCATGCTCAACTGAATAGGCAAGCGATAGTACAACGAGATGTCGGCAGCCATAGTCCAACCAGGATACATCTCTTTGCCACCCGTAGCCGTTGCGTCGGCACCGTTGTTCATGTCGCTATACATGAATCGTAAGGTGACTGCCATACTCAAGTGCTCAATCAACTTACGCGAGTAGGCCACATCTAACGCCCACTCGTTTGGCTGTGCGTTCTGCAAGAAAGTACCGTCGAGGTCGGTAAGCGATACCTGACCCAACGAGAAATAGGTGAACGATGCCGAGATAGCCTGTAGGTCGTCGAACTTATAGAAGCCTGCCAGATAAGCAAGGTCGATGTCTTTCACCAACTTACGCAACCATGGCGTGTAGTTGGCTGTGATACCACCGTGACTGTCCATGAAAGCATACTTAGCAGCGTTCCAATGCTGCGAGTTCATATCTGGCGTAGTGGCAGCACCTACATCGCCCAAACCACCGGCATGGGCATCGGGCGCAATACTCAACGACGGCATTGCGGTTATAATAGGATTCATACTGTCTTCTGCCATACTCACGCATAGAGGCAGAATAGCGGCAAAGATGCCTAAAATTACTTTTTTCATTTCTATACTATTTGTTATTGTTGTCTGTTGTTTTGGTTATAGTTGTTCTAGAGGTTCTAGAGGTTCTAGAGGTTCTAGAGGTTCTAGA
>CAYNMA010000117.1:1915-7064 GCA_964398075.1 uncultured Bacteroides sp.
GTTCTAGAGGTTCTAGAGGTTCTAGAGGTTCTAGAGGTTCTAGATAGTTGTTTTGTTGGTTGCATACTTGCGAGTCACGCGGCTCTTTTTTGGGGCTGATGACCCGACTTCTTAAATATTCCCCATAGGCTATATCTAATTCGTTGTTATTGTAGTCTGTTAGTTATTAATTGTCAATCGTCAAATTGTCAATTGTCAAATTGTCACCTTACCAGTATTTTTCCGCACTTCGCCGCCGTTGTTCCATCGCTAGCGGATAGCACCACCCGATAGAAGTACATCCCTGTCGTTGTGTTTGTGTTCCCCACTTCCCATGTAATATCTTGTGTACCTGTTTGCGTATATTGCCATACGAGTCGCCCGGCAAAGTCGTATATATTCACCGTCACGCCTAGTGTCATATCGGGCTTATCGTGTTCGATCACCAGATGCACCGTTCCGTTCTGACTCACCGGATTAGGATAGGTCATTACCGAGAATATCTGAGGTGCATAGCCTTTCACTACTTCAAACTGCAAGGAGGCGGTACTGCTATTGTTCAGCAAGTCCCATGCTCGGAAACGCAGCGAGTGCGTTCCTTCTTCCAATTCGCTTAGTACGTACGACACCAGCCCTGCCTGATAACTGTTGTTATCGGCCGTGAAATACTCATTGAGCGTATAGGTCTGCAATGGGTCGTTGTCCACTATCATCATCAAGTCGTGTCCGATACCACTACCTATTGTGTTGATACCGTGTTCGTCTTCTATATAGGCGTAGAAATGTGGGTACTCGTTGGTCTTACCGCCATTGGTGAAGGCGGCATTGTTCAGGTATAGTGTCAGTCGTGGACCGGTCGTGTCGTTGTATAGTATACCGCTACTGCCGCCCACGGTGAAGTCCTCGCGGCTACCCAGTGCCTCGAGGTGCGTGTCGGTGTCGTAGGCATAGAGTGCCATACGTCCATTGCCGTAGTTATACTGTATGTCCTTCGGTATCATGAGCGATAGTTCAAACAGTCCGTCTGTCACGGTAGCGTTACCCTTAAAGAGGATATTAGGGAAGTCCAAGAACGAGGTCTTCACTTTCTTGCTCTCGTCGCTCACATCGTTATCGTTGGTGGTGAGTCGCTGCTGTTTGTCCCACATCGTGACCGACACCTCGCCGTTGAACTCGTGTATCGTGTCGCCCGCCGTGTTGGCTATATATCCCTCGATAGTGGGTGTAGCCAAAGCATGCAGTGTGTCCGACGATAGGTTAGTCACCACCTTATAGTCGTCGGGATAGTGCAGTCTTACGGCGGGGTCTCCCAATAGGATATAGGGTAGTATGTTCTTGTCCTGCGTAGGCTTGAAGGTTCGTGCACGGTTCTTGGCAATACGGATAGCGTCGCCAATAGTGTTTGTATAGCGCTGTTCGCTGTTCTTTGTGAACAAGGCATCGCACACAAACTGATTGAGATAGGCGTTCTGTGAGGCATACACCGTGCGGCATGCCGAGAGGATACCTACTGCTCCACCCGAAGTGTTCAGCAACGCCTCTTCTCCGGCACTCGTGTGGTAGGAGTCGAAGTGCGAGAAACTGCAGGTGGCAAAGAGCCAGAAGCCCAGATTGGTATTGTTCATCTCGCGTATGTCACGCGCCGAGAGCATACTCTCGCTCGTGATGTTGTTATATCCGCCGTGACCCGAGTAGTCGAACAGCAGCACTCCGTTCTGCAACAAGTTCTGCATCTTACTCTTGGCTAGGGGGTACGACTCGCTCGAGGCAGTGGTAATCTGCTGATAGGCGTCGATGTATATCTTGTTCACCACAAAATCCTTTGTGCGTTGTCGGATAGTCTCTGCCGCGCGGTCGGCTCCAAGGGTGTGTGCTCCCGAGTCGCCATCGTCGGCAAGGAAACAGAGTTGTGTCTTCCAGTTACCCACTGTCTTGTCCTCCATATACCCGATGATCTTATCCACCACCGCCTCGGCTTCTTCGGCACTGTTCACAGGCAGGCGTCCTACGCTGATATCCATCGTCGTCTTCGTATCGGTATCCACCGTACCCTCGTTGTCATCGAGCCAACAGAAATAGTCGTCGGTAGCATAAGCATCGGGTTCCGACACCGAGTTACGCGCCTGATAGGTGAGTAGCGTGTTCTTGGGCGAGGTGGTGTATATCTTACGGTTGTCGAACGACCCATCGCCCAGTAAGAGTAGGTACTTTGGTGCAGTGCCTCCCTCGGTGTTAGCGTGGTCGTAGAGCATCTTCATCATCCAGCGATAGGCTGTGGCATCGGGCGTACCCGACGAGAACTCGTTATATACTTGTTCGGCAGGTGCCAGTCCGACAGTCAGGCTGTCTATTGCCTCGTGTGCCTGTGCCAACTGCTGTGCGGCAGCCTCAAACCCACTGGGGTAGATGATAACCATATCCACATCGCGCATGGCGTGCAGGTCTTGGTTGCCAATGGTGCCAATAGTGGTCGGCGTCAGATAGTCGCACTGCGTGGGGTTGATAACCACATAGTCTTGCTGCAGCGAGCAGTCGGTCAAGAACTGCAACGTATCGCCCTTCGGTTGGCAGTCGACGGAGTAGATACTGTCCAGCCGACTGATGTTCCACACTTGCGTACGGCTATTGCAACCTGTCACTTGGCATACACCTTGCGTTGAGGCAGCGGTCTGCGGTGTGGTGTGTATCATTAAGAGTCCGTCACGCATCACCATCTCGCGCTCCATTGTCAGTTCCACATAGTTGAGATAGACCGTTCCCGATGCCGTAGGGTTGGTGTAAGTGAAGGTGAGTTGTTGGGTTGGACCCGCAGAGGGATCGTATAGGTTATCCGAGGTGTTCGTCATGCCATACACCGTCACTGGCTGCGACGCCATCGTGCTGATGTTCATTGTCTGCGTGGTCTGACCTATCGTCATACTGATGCTCATGGCATTCTTGGCATTGCCTGCCATGCTCACATAGCCGCGTATCGTACTGCCTTCCACTATGTCGGGTAGGGTATAACGGAGCGAGACCGTGGGAGAGGTGACCGTCATCGCCTCGCCATAGAACTCACGCCCCCCACCACTGCGGCCCGATGGGTCTACTATATTGACCTTCTCCTCTTCGTGTACCAATCGGTCGGTATAGGTGGTGATAGTGGTCATGCTATCGTCGATGTCGAGTGTCGCTTCCTTGCGCGATAGGAGTTGTTGAATGCCCGTATCGTCGCTGAGGAAGTAATAGCCTTTCAAGGAATAGGGATTGATGGTATGCTGGAAACGACTGTTCGTATAGTCCCAACCGATCACGCCTTGTGCGTAGAAGACGATATAGTCGCCTGCGCCGAACACGCCGTCTGAACCTTTCTCCATATAGAATGGCACGGCGGGCAGGTCGTCAATCTTACGCTGCGAGAAGTCCTGCGAGAGCATCGCACCGCCAAAGCCGTATATGCGCACTTGGTCGGGACGCAAACCCATCTGCTGCAGCGACTCGTAGGTGAGGCGGTAGATACCGGTCTCCTCTACCTCTATCTTCACCCATCGACCTGTACTCAGCACCGATGACTCCACATAGCTATGCGCCATAGCAGCCATGCCAAAGCACAGCCACCCACATAGTAATATGTATAGTCTTTTTCTCATTTATACATCATACATTCATACATCCATACATGATACATCATCTATCTTCCATCCTCTTATACATCAGTGCCAAGTGGGCATAGATACTAGTGTTTTGCACCACCACGTTCTCTGGCACTTGTATACGGAACGGAGTGAAGTTCCATATCGCCTCTATCCCTTGTGCTACCATCATCTCCGTCACTTGTTGTGCCTTGATAGTGGGCACGGTGAGTACGCCTATCTGCACATGCAACTGCTTCTGCATCTCCTCGAAACGGTCGATATGATGGATAGGTATGTGGTTGATGCTGGTGCCCGATAACTCGTACTTCGCATCGAATCCTGCCACGATATCTAGTCCATACTGTTCGAGTCCGCCATCGTGCAACAGGGCACTGCCGAGGTTGCCTACGCCAAAGAGGAATGCACGGTGTTGTTGCTTGAACCCGAGGAACTCCTCGAGGTACTGCACCAACTCGGGCAAGTCGTACCCCACACGCGTGCGTCCGGTGATAGAGACGTACGATAGGTCTTTCGCTACCACCGATGCCTCCACGCCCACGCCGCGCGCAATCTGCGTCGACGATAACGCCTTTGTGCCCTCACTCTGTTCTAACTTGGCAAAAGCCAAGTACCACGGCAACCGCCGCAAACTCGGTTCAGGAATGATATTACTATTGCTCCGGTTCATTGTCATTAGTATCGCTTATCTTTCAGCGTAGCGGTCTGTTAGTTCAACGGTCTATTGTCCAAGACAACTCAAGCGGCAAAGATACGGAGATTATCTCACCTGTGCAACACTTGCGGCATTTTCCCACAAATTTCCAATAAAATAGGTTATTCTTTCTTAATTTTGAGTTGAGTTTTGTTTATTGGTTTATGCGTTTTGCGTTTACACGTTGTTTAGTTTGGTTTATGCGTTTTGCGTTTACACGTTGTTTAGTTTGGTTTAGGAGTTTAGAAGTTTAGGAGTTTAGGAGAAGTTGAAAGGGTTGAATTGGGTTAAGAAGTTTATTGTTGGTGATTTTATGTTGGTGATTTTATGTTGGTGACGTTGTGTTGGTGGGTGTTGTTAGTTAGTTGTTAGTTGTTTTTGGTAACCTTTTTTAATGGCTCTTTAATGGGCTTTAATGGAGATAATTCTTAGTTGAGTGTTGAGCGTTGAGTGCAGTGGAGAGAAGTGAGTAGAGGAGTGGGGTGTATTAGGGGGAGGCTGCCTATAAGTTCCGCGGGCGAGGCGCCCGCGTCCCCAAGCAGAGTATGGGCAAACGAGCCTGACGGCTCGAACGACACGAGAGCGCTTTGATTTGACAATTTGACAATTGACAAATGGACAATTGCGTAGTACGGTCAAATGGGTCTTGCGACCCGAACGACACGAGGGCTCGAAAAGGTATTCTTGTTCAGTCCACTGGACTTCACTCGCTCAGGCAGACTCAGTGCTTTGCACCTGCCTTCGCATCACGTCTCCACATTGCGCAGTATCTTATCCGCGGGCGAGGCGCCCGCGTCCCCAACCGAGTACGGTCAAATGGGTCTTGCGACCCGAACGACACGAG
>CAYNMA010000118.1:0-7012 GCA_964398075.1 uncultured Bacteroides sp.
TGCAGTGGGTAGCGTTGTACCATGGTCTCGATGTGGTGGGCATATTGTGTTAGTATATCTTGTTCGAGTTCGTTGCGAGAGAGCGAGGTGTCGATATGTATCGGTAGGAAATAGACATGGTAGGTGTTCCAACGCTCTTTCATAGCGAAGGCGGCGATGGTCGGCAGTTTCTCGGTGGCGGCAATACGGAATGGCCCTTCGGGTAGGGAAGTCGTTTCTCCAAGGATGGAGCACGATATGGAGCGCTGATTAGGCATCCGTCGGTCGCCTGCCATGCAGACTATCTCGCCTTGCTGTAGGGCATTGTTGATGAGATAGATATGTGAAAGGTCGGATGCGATAGGGATGATGTTGATGTGGTTAGGGCAGAACATCTTGGCGCGGTTCTGCATGACGGTCTCGGTGTCGCCGCTGTATGCAAGGATATGCATGGGTTTGGGTGACTGTAGGGCATATCCCGCCATCTCGAAGTTGCCGACATGGGAGAAGAGCATGATGACTCCTTGTTGCTGTGCGGTGTATTGTTGGAATAGTTCGTTGCCGTTAAGTATGAGGTTATAGTGCCGTCCGGCATAGGCAGCAAAGCGGTCGAGTACGACTTGTCCGAACTGAAAGTGGTTGCGGTATACATTACAGAAGGCGCGTAGGGGTCGTTGGTGTAAGCGGTGGTGGAAGAGATAGTATTGTGCTCGGTAGCCTGAATGGCGCAGAAGCATGTAGAACAATATGACAATGGCGAGGATAGGATAGAAGAAACGGACATCGACGTATCGGAAGATAACTATCAATGTCTGTTGCATACCTTTGGTTCCATCTGTCTTGCCGGACCAAGGTTGTTGGGTTGGTTGTTGCGTTGTGCTCTTGTTTTCAGCCATTATGTGCAGCGATGAAGTGGCAAAGGTCGCTGAGTGTCTTTATACCTTTGAGTTCGTCTTGTGTGGGTTTGAAGCCAAAGTTGTCGTGTATAGATACGATGAGGTCGACAAAGTCGAGGCTATCGATGCCTATCTCTTTCTGCAGGAGTGCTTGAGGTTGAAGGAGCGTAGGGTCGATCTCGAAGTCGTCGGTGAGTACACGGCAGACTTGCTGCATTATATCGTTATATTCCATCCTTGGTTTCTACATTATTAAGCCAGTTGTCGTAGGCGGTTTCCTACTCGTGCGATGTCCTCGTAGAATGGTGTATCATCGACAATGGTAGGCGTGAGTAGTCGTATCTCTTCGTAGGTCTTGCGGGTAGCGGGCGATAGCCGTTGTACATTATTGAGGCAGTCGGATGCTTGTGCGAGTGCTATGAAGAGGATGCTCATCACTTGGTAGGCATTGTCGATGACTTTCTTGCAGAGTTCGGCACTGTTGGTACCCATGCTGACGATGTCTTGGTTGTCGTTATTATTTGGAATGCTGTGAACATAGTTCGGCATAGAGAGGGTCTGGCACTCGGCGGTGGTGCTGGTGGCGGTGAACTGGCATGCCTGCATACCGTAGTTGAGTCCGAGGGTGCCTTTGTTGAGGAATGGGGGTAGGATGTTGTTTATACGATCGTGGAAGAGGTAGTTGAGTTGCCTTTCTGCTAGCATAGCCATGCGTGTGACAACAATCTTGACTTTGTCTTCTTCGAGGGAGATATAGTCGCCGTGGAAGTTGCCTCCATGGTAGACATTTTGTGTGATGGGGTCGACTATTGGGTTGTCGCTGGCACAGTTCAGTTCCTCTTCGATGATGCGTTTGGCATTCTGCAGGGTCTCATAGACTGGACCGAGTATTTGTGGTAGGCAGCGTAGGGAGTAGTAGGCTTGTACCTTATGGGCATTGGAGAAGTACTCCACTTCGGGGTGTCCGTTATCATAAAGTGCATGCTCGCGGTTCCGCAGGCATTGGTTTCCACTTGCTATGCGTCGCATCTCGGCAGCGATGTACATCTGTCCGCTATGTCGTCGGCACTCATTGAGTGGGATAGAGAGCATGTCGTCGAAGGACTCGGCTATCTCATTGATCCATACGCCTGCTAAGATGGATAGGTAGAGTAGGTTCTCGGCATATAGTTGGTTGACGGAGGCGATGCCGGTCATGACGGATGTGCCGTTGGTTACGCTAAGTCCTTCTCGGATATGGATAGATATAGGCTTGAGTTTCTCTATGCGGAAGGCTTCTTTGGTGGGAATCCATTGACTGTTGTAATGTACGACACCTTCGCCAATGAGGCAGAGGGCGATATGTGCGAGTTGTACTAAGTCGCCGCTTGCGCCTACGCTACCGTGTTCGGGTATGAGGGGGATGATGTTCTTATTGATCATCTGCACGAGCAGTTCGACTACTTCGCGGTGAATGCCTGATTTGCCTTGTATGAAACTGCCTACTCGTGCAATCATAGCGGCGCGTACATAGACATCGGGTAGAGGATTGCCCGCACCGGTGCTATGGCTGCGAATGATATTGTATTGCAGGTCAGTAAGGTATCGGTCGGGAACGCGCCATTGTGCCATAGGTCCAAATCCGGTGTTGATGCCGTATATCACTTTGTTGGCAGCAAAGTCGGAAAGGAAGGCGAAGGAGTCGTCGACGCGCTTCATCTGCTCATCGGTGAGCGAGAAGTTGTTGTTCGCAAAGAGGATACCTTTGAGTAGGTCGAGTGTCAGTTCCATAGGTATAGTGGTTATGTAGATTCGTTATTGCAGCAGGACTTTCAGTTCGTCCTCGGTGGGGTTGCGTGCGATGATAGTGCCTTGTGCATCGATGAGGATAGTGGTA
This sequence comes from uncultured Bacteroides sp., assembly GCA_964398075.1. GTDB lineage: Bacteria > Bacteroidota > Bacteroidia > Bacteroidales > Paludibacteraceae > Colicola. The sequence goes on from CAYNMA010000118.1 coordinate 2,752, forward strand.
GGGATATACACTACACCATAAGCGTCGGAGGCATTGTATGGTTCGTTGTCGGTCTCGTGAGTCTGTAGCCAAGGCAGTTGTTCTTCGTTGAGTGCTTGCTTCCAACTGTTGAGGTCACGGTCGACACTGACGCCTAAGATAGCGAGTTTGCCTTCGGGTTGGGCATTGTATATCTCTTTGAGGACTGGGAGCAGTCTTCGGCATGGTCCACACCACGAAGCCCAGAAGTCGACGAGAACATACTCGGTCTTGCCCACAAGACTACTCAGTGCAACGGGTTGTTCTTGTAGGTCGAGTGCTTGGATGTCGGTGTAGGTACATCCTTTAGATGTGGCTTGCTGCAAGAGGAAGTTCTTGTAGAACCGAGCTATATCTTCGTTGGCACGCATCTTCTCGGGCATGGCTTTGAAGAGTGTATCTAACTCGTTGGCGTCGAGGAAGGCGTATAGGTCGAGAAAGACAGAGTCGCTATACTCTTCGCCGAGGTGTTGCTGCAGGAGAGCAAGTGCATCTTGCTTGAAGACGGTAAGGATAGAGTCTTGTTGGGCTTCGGAGTCAGTGTTATTGAACGCAGCATCTGCGTTTTCATAAAGCGATTTATATTGCTGTTTGAGGTCGTTTTTCTTGCAGGATACACAAAGGGTGGTAGCGGCAAGGAATAGTATTATCAGTTTCTTCATAGTGTGAATTATTTTATTGGGGATATTTCTATTCAGTTATTAGTCCATTCTCGAAGTGCAGTTCTCGGGCAGGATATTGGCTTACCCAACGAGGGTTGTGGGTAGACATGATGACGGATGTGCCGGATGTGCGGATGCTATAGAGCAGTTCCATTATCTCTTTGCCTGTCTCGGGGTCGAGGTTACCAGTTGGTTCATCAGCGAGTATGACTTCGGGTGAGTTGAGTAAGGCTCGTGCGATGACTACTCGTTGTTGTTCTCCGCCGGATAGTTGGTGTGGCATCTTATATCTTTTGTCAGCCATGCCTACTTGCTGGAGTATCTCTTCGATATGGTCAAGCATTACTTTTCTGTCTTTCCAACCCGTTGCCCGTAGGACAAAGAGGAGGTTATCTTCGACTGAGCGGTCGGTAAGGAGTTGGAAGTCTTGGAATACGATACCTATGCGTCGGCGCAGGTAAGGTACTTGCTTCTTGGGTAGATGTGTCAAGTCGTAGTCAAGGAAGTGTGCTTCGCCGGCTGCGATAGGCAGTTCGGCATAGAAGGTCTTCATGAGTGTTGACTTACCGCATCCGACTCGTCCGAGCAGGTAGACATATTCTCCTTTGTCGATAGTGAGATTGACATTGCGCAGGACTATCTGTTCCTGCTGGTGAATCTCGACATCTTTATATTCTATGAGAGCCATTATTGTAAGCGTGCGTCAATTAGGTTGATTTTCTTTTCGAGGTCGGCAAGTTGTTGGCGTTGCTTTTCTATCTTCTTCTGCATGTCATCGAGGAGGCTGTTGGACTTCTTGGATTGGGCTGTGAAGAAGAGGATGTTGTTCTCCGCCGTTTGTATCTCTTGCTTGAGGGCATCGTATTGACGCACTAAGCGGCGGCGTTCGGAGATAAGAGCGTTGTCATCTTTCTCTTCGATGTCTTTGTTGAACTCGTCGAAGTGGCGGTTTCGTTGGTCGATGTTTAGTTTGTCGAACACCTTATCGCATGCCGAGCGGAAGCGGTCGTACACTTTATTCTTATCACGGAATGGTACATGTCCGACGGCATTATATTGTGCCATGAGTTCTTTTAGTTTGTCAGCCGCATTCTCCACTTCGTTAGCAGCGAGTGCTTCAATCTCGGAGAGGATAGTTTGCTTCTTCTGCAGGTTCTCTTTCTCTTCGGAGTGTTGTCCTTTTTCCTCGGCTTTCTTTTGTTCAAAGAAATAGTCACAAGCGGCAGAGAAGCGTTTCCATATATCGTCGGAGTACTTGCGTGCTACAGGTCCGATGGTCTTCCACTCCTTCTGCAGTTGAACGAAGGTGGCAGTGGCTTCTTTCCACTCTTTGCTCTCTTTGAGTTCTTCTGCCTTTGCGAGGAGTTCTTGTTTCTTCTTGAGGTTGGTATTGAGGGTGTCGTGAATGCCTTTATAGAAGGCAGTCTTGGCTGTAAAGAAAGCACTGCATAGGGCACGATACTCATCGTAAATCTTTTGGTTTACTTTCTTAGGAGCGTAGCCGATGGTGCGCCACTCGTTCTGCAGGGCAAGTATCTTCTCGTTGGCTTCTTCCCACATCTTTCCGGAGGTGAACTTAGAGAAGTCGATGGCGTGTAGGGCGTCGAGGATAGCCTGTTTCTTTTGCAGGTTCTCTTCCTCTTGTTGGTGCAACTTCTCGAAGTACTCTTGGTGTTTCTTATTGATGACAGTAGATGCTTCTTTGAAACGGTTCCACAGTGCTTCTCTTTCCTCTCGTGCGACAGGTCCGATGTTGACCCATTGCTCGTGGAGGAGTTGCAGTTGGCGGAAGGCTTCGACAATGTCGGGGCGTTCGAGCAGTGCTTCTGCTTGTTGGCAAAGAGCCGTCTTAGCATCGAGGTTCTTCTTGAAGTCGTACTCGCGCAGTTCGTTGTTTATCTTGACCAGGTCGTAGAAACGTTCTTGGTAGAGGTTATATTCCTTGTTGATAGCCGTAGCATCTTGTGGCGGAACAGGACCGATGGACTTCCACTCTTGTTGCAGTTCACGCACTTGCTTGATGCTACCGCTGACATCGGCAGTCTCGCTCTCGGAGAGGGTTTTCATCTGAGCGATGATGTTCTCTTTGCGCAGTTTGTTCTGCTGCAGTTCCGCTTCACGGCGTGCAACGGCTTCGGCTTTCTTCTGCTTGTAGACAGAGAGCAGTTGTCGGAAAGATTTCTCTACTTCATCGATGACAGGAGCAATCGTTTCCCCTGCGGAGTCGGCTAATTCTTTAGCGGCTTCGGCTATCTCGGGTTTCTGTCGGTAGAAGTTTATCTTGATTTGTTCTACCTTCTCTCGTATGTCGTCGGCAGGTTGCTCAAGCAGTGCTTTGAGTTGTTCCACCAACTCTTCACGACTGAGGCTTTCCTGATGTTTAGGACTTTCATTTTCTTGATTAGCAGCATCTTGTTCTACAGGCGTTGCTGCTTTTGGTTCTTCAGGAACCATAGTGTTTTCTTCCATCATAATAGGATGTTTACTAAATGTTTATAGCACTCAAGTGTTCGCAGAGATGGACTGAAAGAAGCCCAATAGTCTGTGAACTCATATACCGCTGCAAAGATACAAAAAGTAATTGGATTTTATCAATAGTATTGCCGGAAAAAAGTTTTTTCTCTACCTTTGCGGCTGCTATGGAAAAATGGACAACAGTAATAAAGCCGAAGAGTAGTCTCTTTGATATTAACTTTAGGGAGTTGTGGCAATATCGTGATTTGTGTGCGTTATTTGTCAAACGTAATATCATCACACAATATAAGCAGACGGTGTTAGGTCCGTTGTGGTATCTGATACAGCCACTGATGACGACTGTGATGTATATGGTTGTGTTTGGTGGTATAGCCAAGATATCGACGGACGGTCTGCCTCAACCCTTGTTTTATTTAGCAGGTATTTGCTTTTGGCAGTATTTCTCGGATTGTTTGACTAAGACGAGTAACACCTTCGTGACGAATGCGGGTATCTTTGGTAAGGTCTATTTCCCAAGATTGATAGTACCTATCTCGGATGTGACGAGTAACTTGGTTCGTTTCCTTATTCAGTTCTTTTTGTTTTTGGCAGTATATGCCTATTATCAGATCTTCACGCCTGTGACGATACATACGAATTGGTATGCGTTATTGATACCGGTGCTGGTGCTGATAGAAGCCGGTTTGGCGTTGGGCTTTGGTATCTTGTTCTCGTCGCTGACGACTAAGTATAGGGACTTGCAGTTGTTGCTGTCGTTCTTTGTCAGTCTGTGGATGTATGCGACGCCGGTTATCTATCCGCTATCGACTATAACAAATGAGAAATTACGCTTTGTGATGTCGCTTAATCCGTTGACGAGTTTGATTGAGGCATTCAAGTATGGTATGCTTGGTGTGGGTCAGTTCTCGTGGGGTGCATTGGGCTACAGCTTTGCGTTTATGGTCGTGCTGCTGATGTTGGGTATCATGATATTCAACAAAGTGCAGAGGAGTTTTATGGATACAGTGTAGTTTTGGGGGTATTTATTAGTTTATTAGTTTAGAAGTTTAGGAGTTTAGGAGAAGTTGAGATGGTTGAGAATTTGTTTATTAGTTTATGGGTTTTGC
>CAYNMA010000119.1:0-6926 GCA_964398075.1 uncultured Bacteroides sp.
GCGCTTTGATTTGACAATTTGACAATTGACAAATGGACAATTGCATAGTACGGTTAAACGAGCCTGGCGGCTCGGACGACACGGGGGCGTGTCGTCTCCACAATCGCAGCATGGTCAAACGAGTCTTGCTTTTTTTTGTTTTGGCTTTTTAGGGTTGGTCTTGGTTGTTTTGGCTTGGGTTGATTCTTGATTGGCTCTGTGTCAACCTTTGTTAGGATTAAGGTAGAGGGGGTGTCAACTTGTTTTAGGACTATTGTTATTGGTTGATGGAGTGGTTTTTGGGAGGTGATGGGGCCGTCTGATTGGGTGGATTGGCTTTGCCTCTGGCGGAAGGTTGGCGCGTTAATGTTTGATTGACGATTGTTAATGGTTTTGGGTATAAAATGGGTAGGGAGAGGGTATTATGTGGGTATTATCAGAAGTGCTGAATCTTACGCTTATCTTACGCTCATCCTACGCTTTTCTTACGCTGATGTTTCGTACTTGACTCGAGGTTGACAGGTGATATGTTCTGTTAAGATATAAGGATGGTCGTTTTTAGATTTGGTTGGGGTGGGGTGTTTTTAGGTACTGAGGGGCTACTGATCATATACTGATCGGGGAGTGATGTGGGATTTATTGGGGAATGAGGTGGGATTTATTGGGGAATGAGGTGGGATTTATTGGGGAGTGAGGTGGGATTTATTAGGGTGTGAGGTGGGATTTATTGGGGAGTGAGGTGGGGCTGATCGGGGGCTTGTTGGGTGGTTTTTGGTTGGTTTTTTGGTGAGGATTATGTTGATGAAATGAAGAAAAAGTGTGAAAGTGTTGCGCGGGTGCGGGAAAAGTTGTACCTTTGTCGGCTAAATGATACATTGACAGCGTGAGATTTTAAGGATGAAAGAGATACTTATTGCTATAGTTGTTCTGCTGATTGCCTTTATACTGCTGAGTGTTAGGGTGATTATTAAGCGAAATGGGGTGTTCTCGAGCAAGCACATCTCGCAGAGTAAGGCTATGCGCGACAGGGGGATTACTTGTGCGACGTCGCAAGATAGGCAGGCGAGGAAGCAAGATGAACGCAAGATTGACGTGTCGAAATTATGAAGTTGACGTGTCGAAATTATGAAGATGATGTGTCGGAATTATGAAGTTGATGTGTAGGAATTATGAAGTTGATGTGTAGGAATTGCGACTTGTGGTGGATTTGATTATGATTTGAATATATAAAACTAATTGATTATGAATAAGATTCAGATTTGGATTGATGTGGTATTTGGTGTACTCATCATTGGTTTATTGGTATTGGTTCTAACGGTTGACAATGGTAAGTCGGCTGCTCCTGCAGAGGAGGTTGCTGCCGTTGCAGCGGTTGAAGGCGAACAGTTGCCGATTGCTTATGTGAATATTGACAGTCTTTTGGCGAACTACACCTTTGCACAAGAGGCAAACGAGAAGTTGATGTCGAAGCAAGAAGACGCTCGTCTGCAACTTAACCAAAAGGCTCGTGCCCTGCAAAACGATATGGCCGAGTTTCAACGTAAGTTGGATAACAATGCATTTTTGAGTCGTGAGCGTGCAGAATCGGAGGCTAATAAGCTACAGAAGCGTCAGCAAGACCTGCAAGACCTTGAGGCTAAACTTACGCAAGACATCATGTTGGAGAACCAAAACCTCAATCTGCAACTGCGCGATACGCTGGATAACTTCTTGAAAGAGTTTAATGCGAACGGTCGTTTCCAAGTTATTCTCTCTAACACGCAGAGCGATAATATCTTACTTGCTCAACCTGGTTACGATATTACCAACGAGGTGGTTGACGCATTGAACAGTCGTTACCCAAAGAAGTAACAACTGTTTTCCTCAGTCAATCAACACAATACACGCAGCATTTATTACGCACAAACAGTGGCGACATATCATATTCTATAAACCGTATTGGCCCTATATAGTGGTCGATGCGGTTTTAGTGGCTATAAGCTTCTTTGTTGTGCTGATGTGGTTCCCGCTTGCCACGCAGATTCCTTTCCAAAAATACGACCGCTTTGCGCTACTTTTTGCGACTACTTGGATAGGCTGCAACTACCTTACTCATAGATATATACGAGTAAAGTTTATGAAAGTGGGACGGAGTTTTCTTCGACAACTTATAGCTGCAATAATTTGCTTTGGGTTGATGGAGCTGTATATGCAACTCCTTGCCGAAAGCATGAACTATTCAATCCATGTTTTGCTCTGTATTTGGGGGGCGATGTTGGTGCTCAGTTCCCTGTTTTTGCTTCTTTCGCATGCATATATCTATGCGCTGAATGAGGAACCTGATGTGCGTCAAGCCGTTGATGGTGAAAAACATGCAGTGCTTGCTCCGCCTCATCAGATGCAAGACGAAGAGCAACGAGAGACTATCCGTGAGAGTATTCGCACGAGTAGTTCGGAGGAGATATTGCAATGGCTTGAGAAGAATGTGGATTTGTTCTCGTCGAATACGACAACGCTCAGAACATCGGAACTCTATAATATCCAACGGCTTAGGCCTTATCGCTATGACATGATTGTGAACTTCATGCCTCTTAATAATATAAGAGGTATCAACAAGATGTTTGGCGTGATAAACGATAAGTTGCCTGAGCAGGGTAGGATGGTGTGTTGTTTTGAGTCACAGGGGACGACGAAGAAAAAGATACTCGATTCTCTTCCGCCTATCATCAATTGGCTGTATTACTGCCTTTATTTCTTTTATAAAAGGGTGCTGCCGAAGTTGTTCCTGACCTCGCGTTTCTATTTCGACTTGACAGAGGGTAAGAACCGTGTGCTGAGTAGAGCGGAAGTGCTTGGACGGCTCTACTACTGCGGTTTTAAGGTGATAAAGGTACAGAAGGTGCAGAACCTGTTGTTTGTTATTGCCGAGCGCGAGTTTCGTCCGAAGACTATTCAGCGCAAGGTTTATGGATTGCTTGTTAAGCTCAATCGTGTTGGAAAGAACGGTAAGGTGTTCCATGTGTATAAGTTGCGTACGATGCATCCTTATTCGGAATATCTGCAACAGTATATATTTGATACTTATGGTCTGCAGGAAGGTGGCAAACTCAAACATGATATTCGTGTGACGACACTTGGTCGATTCGCACGTAAGTATTGGATTGACGAGTTGCCGATGCTCATCAATCTTGTGCGAGGTGACATGAAGTTGGTTGGCGTACGGCCGCTTTCGATGCAATATTTCTCGCTCTATTCGCCAGCTTTGCAGCAACAACGAATACGGCATAAGCCAGGGCTTTTGCCACCATTCTATGCCGATATGCCTAAGACGCTTGAAGAGATTCAGGAGTCGGAGACGCGGTATCTTACTCGTTGTGAGACACAAGGGACTTTTGTGACGGATTTTATCTATTTTTGGAAGATATTCTATAACATACTATTCAAGCACGCACATTCTCATTAACCTTCTCATAATATATATTCAATGAAGAAACGCTTTACTCTCTCGCTGCTTTTCCTTGCAATCGGTTTGTGCTCTTTCGCGCAGAACATCCCTGTGAGCATGGAATATACGCAGATATACTCTTTTCTTGATGAGTTGGCTGCAGAACATGTGATACACTTAAACTCTGCTATTCAGCCGTATACACGTAAGGATGTGGCGAAGTTGCTGCAAGAGGCACAACGGGCAGATTCGGTGCTTTCGAAGCGTATGCAGCAAGAGTTGAAGTTTTATCTTAATGAGTTTGCGTTGGAGTGCGACACAGTACCTGATAATTGGGTGGAGTGGACCAATAGAAAGACTTTTAACTTGAGTCTTGCGCAACCTGCGTTCCATTATGTGACTGAGAATAAGAAGTTTAAGATGAGTATTAAGCCTATTCTTGGAATGGATATCTATGCGAGCAAGAAAGGCGGTGTGATGAAGCGTTGGTGGGGTGCGGAGTTGAATATGGATATCGTGAACCATGTGTCGGTATGGGGAAGTCTGCGCGATATTTCTTGGAATGGTACTGCGATGCTGAGCGATAAGTATTACGCCAACGAATATGCAAAGATTGATGCTGCGAAACTGACGAAGCCGAGTTATCTCAATGATTTGGCAGGGGTTCAATATAAAGAAGCTTCTTATGGTGGTGATTTCTCGGACTCGAAGGGTGGTATCTCGCTATATTCTTGGTGGGGTAGCATCAGTCTGCAACGTGAGCGCATACAGTGGGGCGATGCCTATCATTGTTCGAATATTCTCTCGGGGCATAATCCTGCCGTGCCGATGCTTTCGCTTAACTTGAAGCCTGTAAGGTGGTTTGAGTTCAATTATTTTCATGCATGGCTTGTGAGCAATGTGTTGGATACTTCGTATACTTATATGGAGAATTATAGTGAGGGTGTGCTGAAAAAATATCCTCGTCCTGCATCGAAGTATATGGCAGCTAACATGTTTACTTTCAGCCCAATACGGCAGTTGTCGTTCTCGTTTGGTAATTCTATTATCTATGCAGAGCGGAATGTGCAGGCGGCTTATTTTATTCCGATTGCCTTCTACAAATCATTGGACCACCTGTTGACAAAGGGTGTTGCGACGGAGAACCAAAACTCGCAGGTGTTTTTCACTATCAATACGCGTAACTTGAAGCATGTTAACTTTTATGCGTCGGTTTTTGTGGACGAGATTAAGTTTGCGCGTTTCAAGAAAAGTAACCCTGAGAATAATCCTATTTCGTATCTTGTGGGGTTCAATCTAAGCAATTGGCCTGTTAAGAATCTTGGCGTCAAGGGTGAGTTTATGCGTTCATATATAGCCACTTATACGCATTCGATTGATGTGCTGAGTTATACATCGAACTCTTATTCGATGGGGCATTATATGGGTGACAATGCGCAGAATATCTATGCAGAGATATCTTATCGACCAGTGCGAGGATTGGCGTTGTCGTTCTCTTATACGAACGATACGAAGTATAATGTGTATAATTATGTGCGTCATAATATTTCGGAGATTATTGCGCAGAAGCCTTTTGCAGAGCGCACTTACCAAAACGATACATTCACATTCCATACTGTGTATGAGGTGTTCAATAACTGCTATGCAGTGATTGATTTTTCGTATAATAATGCGCGTGGTTTTGCGCCGACATCCACTCGTGTGGAGGGTGAAGATAGGGGTGGATTTAACTCTAATGGCAATGCAACGGTTCTTGAAGGTGATGAACTGAAGCAATATTACCTGAATAAGTTTGCGCCTACCTATCTGCAAGGTAAGAACTTCACCTTTATGTGCGGCTTGAGTTTTAACTTCTGATGGCTCGGATAAAAGATTTGACATTACCAATGGCGCTGCTCCTTGGGGTGCTGTGTTACAGATGGTTCTATCGCTTGGCACCCATTACGCCGTATCTCATCTTTGTGATGCTTTTTTTCACTTTTTGTAAGGTGGATGTCCGCGCTATGCGTCTGCAACGGTGGCATTGGTTTTTGCTTGTGTTTCAACTCGTTGTAAGTATTGCGCTGTTCTTTATCTTGCGGCCAATCAATCTCCTTCTTGCGCAAGGAATCATGCTTTGCGTGCTGATGCCGACCGCTACAGCCGCTGCTGTAATTACGGGTAAGTTGGGCGGAAGTGTGGAGCAGCTGACTACCTATACGCTGCTGAGTAACTTTGCCATTGCGATCTTTGTACCAGCCTTTTTCCCGCTTGTGCACCCATCGGCGCATCTCACTTTTGTGCAAGGTTTTCTTACTATATTGAGTAAGGTATTTCCTCTGCTGATTGGGCCGTTTGTGGCAGCGTTACTTCTGCGAAGTACTTATACTGCCATAAAACATAAACCTCTTCGTATGTCGAGATTCCTCACAAATTTGCCTTTTTATATATGGGCTTTTTCGTTGGTGATACTGATGGCAAGTACTACGCATTCACTTGTTTATGACGATTATGACGTATGGGCTGCGGTGCTTTTGGCAATCGGTGCATTGCTTACTTGCCTACTACAATTTGCGGTTGGGCGTGCAATTGGGAAAAAGTATAACGCTACCATCTCTGCGGGTCAAGCGTTAGGGCAGAAAAATACGATTTTGGGGATTTGGATGGCGCATACTTATCTTCTGCCTCTCTCGGGGCTCGGTCCCGCTGCGTATATTATTTGGCAGAACTTGTTCAATAGTTGGCAGCTGTGGCGGAAAGGGAAAACGGATTGAGAATTCGCATACGGCTGGCATAAAAATTCTCCATTAAAGATCATTAAAGGTCCATTAAAAAGACACAAGACCGCACGAAGTGCTAAAAAACAACGGACCGCTGCGCTAACGGACAACGGACCGCTGCGCTAAAAGACGACATAAACGGACGACTGCGGCGGATTGTCCTAAATTAGTCATAACGGCTTTATTATCGTGAATTTTGAGAGACGGTATTCAATACCGTCTCTACTGTGCTACAATTTCTTTGGCGTTGGAGAGTGATAATTTCTCTAATGTGTTCAAATTATTGGCTGTGATTATCATACAACTCAAGAAATAATCATTGAGGCGATGTGGTTGCGCTGCTAATGTAAGCCTAACCTTTATTGTTATCTTGAGTCCTTTATTCGTCTAATTTTTCCCTCTTATCTTGAATATTCTCATTTTTCCTTGAAAAAAGACTCGGAAAAATTTGGATATTTCAAAAATTATTCTTATGTTTGCCAATCGAAATGCGAATAAGTTACTATTTATAATCCTATACATCATGAAGAAAAAGAAACATAATTTGAGTGAGAGTTACCTTCAATCGCTATGAAGAGCGTAATAGACAGCAAAAGGAGTGGTCTGCGAGTGAGATGCAGCAATACTTGTGTCCGAATGGGACGATGAGTGTAGAGGAGTTTCGAGCTTGTTTATATGAAGTAAGTGATAAAGTGTATGACGAGTTAGGATGGAAGTGATTAACTCAAATAGCGTTGAATATGCTGATGTCATTATTGACAATA
>CAYNMA010000120.1:0-6853 GCA_964398075.1 uncultured Bacteroides sp.
AGGGTTTTGAGAGGGTGTTGTGAGGGTTTTAGGTCGGCATTTTTAGGGTTTGGGGTTATTCTTTTGAGGGTGTTGGGAAGGTTTGGATGGGTTGTTATGATGGTTGGGTTTGAATGATTTATGCTTATTATTAGGTGTGAAGTTTCTTCTTCCTTGCTTGGTGCGAGGGGTATATGCTGATGGATCTGGGGCAGAGCCAAGGTCATCGGGTAATGGTAATCGCTCGATGGATTTATGAAGGAAACGTTCGATACGGTTGAAGTAATGTGCATCGTCGGGAGAAACGAAGGTGACGGCTTCGCCTTTGTTTTCTGCTCGTGCGGTACGGCCTATACGATGGACATAGTCTTCTGCGTCACGGGGCACATCATAGTTGATAACGAGTGGGATATCGTCGACATCAATGCCGCGTGAAATGATGTCGGTGGCCACTAAGACATCTACTTTCCCATTGCGGAAGTCAAGCATTACCTCGTCTCGTTCTTTCTGTTCCAAATCGGAAAACATGGCTCGTGCATCGATTTTCTTAGCACGAAGCAGGCGTGTTATTTCGCGGACCTTTTGTTTTTTGCTGACAAAGAGTATGACTTTCTTGAGTCCTCGTCCCTCCAAGAGATGCTGGACCATAGCAGTTTTTTGGGTATCGTATAGTTGAACCGCTAATTGATGTATGGTTTCGGGTGGTCGAGAGACGGCTATTTGTACCTCGGTGGGGTCATGCATGATGGCTTTTGCAAGTTGACGGATCTTATCAGGCATGGTTGCAGAAAACATGATTGTCTGGTGATCCTTGGGTAGACGTTTGACAATATTGAGGATATCATCGTAAAAGCCCATATCGAGCATGCGGTCTGCCTCGTCTAAGATAAAGTACTTAACACCCACTAAGTCAATACTGTATATATTGAGTTGACTTAGTAATCGACCTGGGGTGGCGATGACTATGTCGGCACCTTTCTGCAAGCCATTGACTTGTGTGCCCCAAGATCCATCGTTGCCACCGTAGATGGCTACCGACGAGAAGGGTACATAGAAACCGAAGCCTTCCATCTGTTGGTCGATCTGTTGCGCGAGTTCGCGTGTAGGTGCCATGATGATGGCATTGAGTTTATTGGGATCGTGGTCATCGTAAGCGAGATTGGTCAATAAAGGCAGGATATATGCTGCTGTTTTGCCTGTGCCAGTCTGGGCGCAGGAGATGACATCTTTTCCTTCTAATATAACGGGGATTGTCTTTTCTTGTACGGGAGTGCAGGTATCGAAGTGCATGTCCCAAAGGGCGTCTAACACTTCGTCGGATAAAGCTAATTCGTCAAAGTTCATATATTTTAGGGATGTTCTAAAAATTCCACGTTCCGTTATTTTATTGGGATGTTCTAAAAATTCCACGTTTCGTTATTTTGTTACCAATTGGGATGTTTCTCCACTTTTTGAGCGCTTTGTGGTTTTTATTTGTATCTGCTTGACTTTCACTCAGTCACAGTGCTCGCACTGCTCCTTCGTTCAAGCCAACCATCTACTAAATAAAATTCCACAAATCATCTCAAAAGTAATTTTTAGAACATCCCTATTATTTCTCAAAAGCGATTTTTAGGACATCCCTATTTCTCCCAACCATCAAATATCTCGGGTCCGTAGGTGTTATCTTCGTTCTTATCGTGGAGTGGTGCCCATATCTGTGCAAAGAAGGGGTTCTCTCGTGCAATCTTATCCCAGTGCCATGGGCGGGGATTGGGTTCGTCCCTGTAGGGCCACGGCATACAGTCGGGGCACCAATGTCCACCTAATAGTATGACTCGCGGGGAGGCTTTGAAGGTGTGTCCTTCGGCGCATTGCCACTCTAATGGTGTGTTCCAATCGCCTTGCACCATCTCTGTAGACAAGCATTTACCACCACGGAATGTGGCTGCTTTCTGCATGTCTTCGAGGGTGAATAAGGATTTTGGTTTCTGTTCATCGTAGCCATGGTCGAGAACGATGGCTTTCTCGCTATTGTGCGATAGGTCAGCGTGTTTCCAATCGGGGATAGCCTTGTAGGCTTCGAGACTGCCATAATAGGCATGGATGCGCTGTTGCTTATTGTTTTTAATCCACCACTGCGTGCCATGCTCTTTGTGTTGCGCCATCGCCAACATAGCCAACTTGACGATATGGGGTACGAGTTTGGCGACTTTTGTTACCGAAGCGAACTTGATGGCGGAAGGTAGACTATCGGCTTTAGCCATCTGCGCAAAGTATTCTTTGACGGGTATGTTGGCACGGAAGTGCATATAGTTTTCGAGTCGGTCGCCATCCAAGTACCACATCCCATGGAAATTGCGCGTGGTGAACCAGTTAGCGTTGAAGATCTTCTCGGGTCTCGGGCAGCCGATGGCATCGAGAAGCAGACACTCGAACTCGTAGTTGCTTAGGCGATACTCTTGACCGGAGCCGATATTGTAATAGTTATTCCAGAACTCGTCGGGCACTTCGTCACGGCAGACGCGCTCCAAGAGTCGGCCACTGTCTTCGACGGTTGCCCACTCTAAGACGCCTCGTATGGGGACATGGAACATGATTGGGTCGTAGTTTTTGAGGATGGCGGGATAGAGTATTCCTGATTGCCGCAGGCTGACCCAATGTTTGATAGGCGAGTTGGTGATGATATACTCTGCACGGGCTTTGGTTATGCCGTAGTGGTCATACGCCGAGACGCAAATAGGATCGCCTGTTCGACCCCAATGCAAAGGCTCTCGGCGGTCACCCATCTGAGCCACACTGCCGATATAGACCACCTTAGGCTGATGGTCCTCGGGCTGCGCAAGAACGGCATCACGGATATAGGTTGCGGCTGCGATGTTCGTCTTGCGGGTAGCCGTAGGGCGATAGTCGGCTTGAGGTGATACCATGCCGCCGACATGGAGCACGATATCGCTGCCCGTGACACCTTTTAGGATATCCTCGTACTTGGTTAGGTCACCCCATACAATCTCCAACTTATCCTGCAAAGGCGCGAGTAGTTTCTTATTTTTCTGGCTTGGGCGCGCCAAGATACGAAGGGTATATCGGTCCGGGTAGCGCAGTATCTCTTGCATGCCTGCGTATCCCATAGTGCCCGTGGCACCGGTTAGGAAGATGGTCTTTTTCATTGATTATCTTTTGTTTGATCCTTTTCTTTGGATTGCTCTGGTTGCTTATCTGTATTAGGTTGTTGTTTTTTCTGGGGGTGGAGGAGGTTGCGGAGTTTGGAGGAGATGAATGCGGTGGTGTTGTTGATGAGTTGGTGTCCCCAATGTTGTGCTTCTTCTGTCTCTTCGGCCTCACGATATTGTGCAGCGAGGGCGGCATCGTTGTCGGTGATGACAAGCAGTTGGTCACCGACCTCTAACTCGGACTTGCCCGTTGGAACGAAGAAGTCTTCGCTGCGGCGCACCATGATGACGAGTGTCTTAGGCGGTAGAGAGAGGTCTTTGAGTTGTGAGCCATTGGCAAGCATATCGGTGGTTATCTCAACCTCAGTGGCAGAAGACTCGACCTCTTCGGGTAAGTCGATATCGAAGTGCTCCAGTTTCTTGAGTTTTACTTCGGGCATGGCGAGTCCCAGTTTCTGCGCCATAGAGGAAAGGGAAGTGCCTTGAACGACAAGGGAGACGATGGTACAGAGGAAGACGATGTTGAATATAAGGTCGGCATGTGCGACGCCGCTTGCTTTGCAGAGGATGGCGAAGATAATAGGCACGGCACCTTTCAGTCCGACCCAACTGAGCATCAGTTTATCTTTGGTAGAATACTGCGGGAAAGGTAGCATACAGAGGAAGACCGATATGGGTCGCGAGATACATATCATGACGACACTGATGATGAGGCATGGTAGTAGGACTTCGGGTTTGATGAGTTCCGTTGGGCGCACCATGAGTCCGAGGACAAGGAAGATGACCAATTGGCTGAGCCATGTGAGTCCGTCGAAGAAACTACGTGTCTGGTGTTTTCGCGTGAACTTACTGTTTCCGATGACGAGACCGCCGATGTAGACTGCGAGGTAGGTATTGCCTTGCAAGTAGTAGGTGATAGAGAAGATAAAGATGCAGGCGGTGAGCACCATTATCGGGTAGAGGGATTCGTTATTGAGGTGCACTTTACGCATGAGGCTGATGACCATCTTACCGAAGAGGAAGCCCATGACTGCGCCCATGACGAGTTGCACTACGATGGTTTGTATGATGACCAATCCTGAAATCTCGGTGGTGGTAGCGGTAACGACGCCAATGAGGGTGGATGTGAGCACATACGCCATTGGGTCGTTGGCGCCACTCTCTAACTCCAACAAGGGTCGTAGGTTATGCTTGAAGCCGATACCTGACGTTCGAAGGATGGAGAAGACGGATGCGGAATCGGTAGACGACATCGTGGAAGCCATGAGCAGGGCTACCCATATACTAACACTTGCAATGGCATTGAGCCAACCGAAGATATAATAAATGAT
This sequence comes from uncultured Bacteroides sp., assembly GCA_964398075.1. Taxonomy (GTDB): domain Bacteria; phylum Bacteroidota; class Bacteroidia; order Bacteroidales; family Paludibacteraceae; genus Colicola. The sequence goes on from CAYNMA010000120.1 coordinate 4,463, forward strand.
GACGCCTGTGATGAGGGCTGTGAGTAGTACTCCGACGGTGGCAAGGACGAGTCCTGGTGCGATGACGGGACGTATGTCGGAGAGTTTGGTATCCATACCACCTGAGAAAAGGATGATACAGAGGGCAACAGTGCCGATACCTTGTGCGATATCGATGTCGAGCATGTATCCGATGCCGTCTTCATTGAAGAGTTTGCCTACTCCGTCGGGACCGAAGAGCATACCGACCGCGAGAAAGAGCAGGAGGGCTGGGACTCCGAACTTGTAGCCGATCTTATCGGTGAAGATACTGGCGAAGAATAGTAACGATAGTACTAAAAGGATGAGTTCTACTTGCATAGTTAGGGTTTATTTAATAATACATCTTTGATTGCTTGTTCTAAGACCTCTTTGGGCAGTGCGCCTTGTGCCACTTGTGGGTTGGCATCGACGGGGCAAAAGAGGAGGGTTGGTATGCTGCGGATACCGAAATAGGCGGCGAGTTCTCGTTCTTTCTCGGTGTCGACTTTATAGATGACTATCTGGTCGCAATACGATTCAGCGAGCTCTTCCATGATAGGTGCAAGGCGTTTGCAGGGACCGCACCATGTGGTATAGAAGTCAATGATGCAGGGCTTAGTGCCTTGGTATTTCCATGTCTTTTGGGTAGTATAATCGAAGATAAACTGCTTAAAATCAGCAGTTGTGAGGTATTGTACGCTCTCGGCAGAGGCTCTCCATGAGAGGGTGCAGAGAAGCGTGAATATAAGAAGAATTGTTCGTTTCATTATTGTGCAAAGTTTAGAGCGCAAAGGTAATGAAATTGTTGGAATGGTGCAAATTTAATGTATGAATGTATAATGTATAAATGTATGAAGTAAGGATGTATGTTTTGCTTTTTCTTGGCGATCTAGAAGTTCTAGATCGCCATTGCGGGACTGTTCTAGAAGGTCTATGGGACTAGTTCCTCGCGGATTGTTATAGCGAATTATAGCGGCATTGTATACCTAACCAATCCTTACGGATCGAACAACGCGAGGGCGCGTCGTCTCCATAATCATCGTTACCACCAAAATGGCAATGGTGACATACGCCCAAGCAATGGCGCTTTGGGTTGTTATGATTATCCTACAAGCGGGATAGGATTATGGGCAGCGAGAGTTGGAACTTTGTTCTTATATAGATAGACAGCGATATTTTTTGTACCTTTGCGGGCGATAAGAAAAGGTAAGAGAGTTATGCTAACGAATGATATAGACTTGGCGTTGCGTGAAGTGACTGCTTCGGTTGCGGAGCGGGAACAGATATTCATTGTGGTAGATGAACACACGGAGAAACTATGTCTGCCCATAGTGCAACAGACCTTGGAACTGCCTACGGAACAGATACTTGTGTTGTCGGCAGGTGAGGAACATAAGGACATAGATACCGTATCGCATATATGGGATTTTCTCATTGAGCATGGTGCTACTCGGCGGTCGCTGTTGCTGATATTAGGTGGAGGTGTGCTGACCGATATGGCAGGGTTTGCGGCTGCCACTTTCAAGCGAGGTATCGCCTTTGTGAATATCCCGACGACATTATTAGGTGCAGTGGATGCGGCAACAGGCGGCAAGACAGGTATCGACTACAAGGGTTTGAAGAACGAGATTGGCTTGTTTGTTTCGCCGAAGGAGACGATTATCTATCCTGCGTTCTTAAAGACACTGCCGAGTGATCAGTTCTTGTCGGGTTTTGCGGAGATGATAAAGCATGCGTTGATTGCGTCGCCTTTGGAGTTGGCGCAGGTGTTGTCTTTTAATCTGAACCAACGAGATGAGGATGAGTTATGCCAATTACTGTCGAGGAGTATTGATATAAAGAACTATATCGTGGAGCAGGACCCGTTTGAAGAAGGGTTGCGCAAGACACTTAACTTTGGTCATACGGTGGGGCATGCGTTGGAGAGTTTCTCTTTCCGTACGGAGAAACCGATGTTGCACGGCTATGCAGTGTTGTACGGTATGATTGCGGAGTTGTATCTGTCGGTGAAGTTATTGGGTTTCCCTGAGAAGTATTTATCGCAACTGGTTGGTGTCATGCGGGAGTACTACGGCAAGCCGTTTGGTAGCTGCAAGGACTACGATGAATTGATTGCGCTGATGCGGCACGATAAGAAGAACACCACCGTGGGAGAGATCTCGTTTGTGCTCCTGCGGAATGTTGGGGATTGTCGGATGGGACAAAAGGTCGATGAAGAGAGCATCAAGGAGGCGTTGGATTTCCTGTTTAATGCTTAGACGTGTGGGATTGGGTTCCTTTGCACTGTGTGCAAGAAAGATTGAAGAAAAGGGACGAAAGCATTAAGGGGTTCGATAATTACAATACTTCGTTATTTTTTTACTAACTCATTTATTTTGTTGCAGTTAAGTG
>CAYNMA010000121.1:0-4287 GCA_964398075.1 uncultured Bacteroides sp.
TTAGTTATCTAAGAATGTATAGAATCTATTCTATCAACAGAAGCTGTAATAGAATTCATTGGGTCAACAACATCGTCTTTTGTATCGAACTCAACTCCAGTCTGTTCTGGGTTAGAAGCCTTTATAAGAAGTTCTATAGCCTACTGATACGCAGTGCCTTTTTCTTTATCTTTAAAGATACTGCCAAACACAATCTGTATAAACCTCTTAACCTTCTGCAGAATGTTATCAAAAGTGCGTTGTGGCATATCTATAGACTTAAGCTTGTTAACAAAGTCTACATTAGTAAGCTCTGCAAGCATCTCGTAGATATTTGTAAGACCATATTCATCCGCGTTTTTTCCAAGCCTCTTTATTACGTACTGTCTAAGGTTTTCAGCTTCCTGTCTTAATTTAGAACTATTATGTAAAGCATTGTAAGTATAGTAGTGAACAAGTTCGTGTAATATAGTTTGTGCTACATAATCTTTAAGATTAGAGTTGTTTCTAAACTTAGCTTTAGCACCAGTAGCAATAGTAATAGTATTATCTTTTGGGTTAAACTATGCTGCTACACCAGGAGGCAATGAACCTATTTTAAACTTTATTGTTGTCTTACCAGAATTAGCTTGTGATAATATATGGTTAATTAATGTAAGTAATGGGGAGCCTTTGAATGCATTTCTCAGATAAGCGTGAACTTTATCATGAGTAATATTCCCAGTCAAATCTAATTGTTTTTCAAACAACTTAACCTTTTCTCTAGACCTACCAATATACCATCGCCCATCTTGATTTGGTTTAATAAACATCTATGGGTCATACTCTCTTAATCTAGCTACAAGCTCTGACCTAAACTGTTTGTTTGTGTACTGCTTCTTCAAGTACGGTTCATTAGATTTTGCTAAATAAGGTTCAGCTATTCGTAAAGTCATAATATGATTAGCTCTATCATCCTGTGATGCATACATATCATCTGGATTAGCAAACTCACCATTATTATAGATAGACTTTACTTGAGAGTTATCAATCGCTTCATACACCGTTGGCTCTCCATTTTCATCTACAACTTTAGACACATTTGTTTTATCCTCTGAAGTCCAATCTCCAAACCAGCTAAGGAATTCATTAGAATATACCTTTGCTTTTAATATTAAAGCTTTATTTCTATCGCCTTCTGCTAGCTCTAGTAAGTCTCCGAATAATACAGACTCAGCGCCATTTGGCGCCTTGTCTATACTATATCCGTTGTTCCTGCTCCAGAGTAAATGAGCCGTTTCTTCTCCGAAGAGATCTTGTAATTCGCCAAACTCTTTGGCTACTTCTTTGTTTTTTAAATTAGGACATATCTATTTCATTAATTACCTCCTTTGCAGTGATTTGTTACATCTTTTGCTTCATCCATATCTTGCTTAGATAGATTTAGCTAACTTAAATTCTATTCTTGTCGTCTTTTCTTAAGCTCTGCTTTAGCTGATGCAATATCTGTAATACCTTGTATTGTAATACCATATCCAGTATACCCAGAACGAGTGTTCTCTTCAACTGTAGACATAATATTAAACCTCTCAAGCAGCTGATCGCTAAGCCATTGTGCAGCTTCTTTCGGAAGTGCAGCTTTCCCCATCGCAGCAGCTCCTGGGAATACTATTGGTTTAGATGTATCTATAGTACTAAATATATATTCATTCCAAGCTTTGAACTGAGCTATACTCTATGGCGTGTTCTAGAAACATCCTTCTGTAGCAAGCCAATTGCCTCTAGGGCCTTGCTGAGCTATCTTCACTATAAGACCTATAGCATTAGGCGATACATTGCCATTAGCGTCGGTTCTAATAACAGCCTGATTAGTACCAGTAGCACCTGCAGAAACGTTTATAGTAGGAGTTTTAAGCTGGAATGAAGACATATCTAAGCCATGCGCATAAGCGTAAGCCTAAATATTCTCAGTGTACATATACTGTACTCCAGGATGCTTCTGAGGCTGTCCTTTATAATAGTATTGCCTACTAATATAGACTTTCTAGCCAGATGGAGCATTACCTTCATCTTGTACCTTTGTTACAGTCTACGTTGTCTCTTGGGCTTGCTGAGCACTACTTGGTTCTGGATATGTAGCCTATAAGTTTGTATACATACTATTAAACCAGGTGCCCCACTGCGATGTCATATTGGCGTCAATCTGTACATTAAATGCATCTAAGTAAGACTTAAGCTTATCAATCTAGCTATAGACAATATCATTGTTTACAGCCATACCATTTGCACTGAAATTAATATCACCGTACTCGTAGATATTTAAACCGTTCTTCTCAGACCATCCACGCTTAGGTATTGTTACATATAGCGGGAGTACTGTACCATTTATAGCTACTTCTCCAATTTTCTTATAAAGAGAATAACTTGTAGCATCATTATACTTAGCACCCTTCTGTCTTACTGCTATATACTCAGCATCTTCTTCGTTAGCTTTCTTTGCGATGATAACGCTAGGATTGCCTCCATTCGATGCGTAAATATAGTTGTCAAATGAATCTCTACTAACTAAATCTGAGTCCATAAAGTTATTCTGCGCAATCTAATCAAAGTTGATTTGAGGACCCTCAAGAGAGTCTTGTATGTACTCTACAAAAGACTGTGAATTCTCAGTATGCTTTGCTGATAACCAGCTCATAGGAACATACTTAGCAAGCTTATTAAAGCCCTTAGTATCACCAGATGTAAGCATAGCGTAGATACATAAGTCTCTAGCAAACTCTCTGATTTGTGGATCTTTATCATTAAGAAGTTCTTCCCATGACTCAATAAACATATCAGACGACATCTTACTTTCGCTAATACTATTAAGTACCTATACAAACTTAGGTTTATTTGTAAGCTTTCCGTTTACAAATATCTTATCATCAGCTAAGTATGGCATCAAATGCTGCAGCAAGTAGTTATCTTTAAGTCTGCCTCTATCATAAGCATCTCTAGCTATATGGTCTTGTATAGCATTAAGTTTATCATATATTGTAGCATTACCCTCAAACATAGCCTTAACATCTACACCGAGTTCTTTAGCAAGCTGTATAAAATATCTAGCTTTAATCTATGAACTAGCAGCCTAAGATATCTTCTTAAGAACTTTAGGATTACGTTTTAAGTTCTGTACTCTGCCATTAGTCTTAACACTAAATTTTTCAGCAGCTGTTTCTACGAGGTTAATGAATGCTGGGGTACCCTAGAATGACTGCTCGTTCATTATCTGCATAGGTGTTATAATAGCATCTATTGTCTTCTGCTGAATCCAAGTATTATCTACAAGATTATGAATAGACTCCATATCAAACAACGACATACGCTCATCCGCCTTAACCAATTCGTTGTATCCAGCTAAGTAAGATCTCATTTCAAGGAAGTTCTTACCTTGTTTACGGGTATCAATCTTTGTATACTGCACAAGGCTATTAAGAGCATTTGAATAAGGCTCTAATGATTTCCACGCAATATAACAATCTATCTAGAATGATTTAGCTTTAGGGTCTGTTCTGACGATATTAGGATTCTTTGCAATCTTAGTAAGCATCTCAGTATTAGTAAGCACTCTATTTACTGCATCAGCTCTAGCAATAGCTCCTTCTTTACCTTGTTTCTCAAGAATGCCTTTTACATATTCTGAATCCATCCCTATACCAGTTATATCTGGGAATATCTCCTCAAGTCTCTTATTACGCATATCAAAGGCTGATTTAAATTGTTTTGGGTCTCTAGTGAACTGAGATTTAGCATCAATATCAGCTTTTGCCATTTCGCGTATAATAGGTTGGCATAAGAAATACAATCCAGCTTTACCTTTACCATTTCTAGCAAGCAAGTTTATCATATTGTATGTGAACCCATTTACGTTCAGCTTAGAGATATACGGGTCTTTTACAATATCTACGTGAGCATTGATAAATGCTGACAACCATGATGATATCTGATTATCATCTTCATCGAGTACTCTATCAAAACCTGTAATACCAGTAATCCTTGTAAAGTTAGACTCGTGGAATTTAACTCCGTACAATGTTGTAAGAATATGATTTGTAACATTCAAAGCAAATGGTCCAATACCAGTCTTGCCAGTAATGTAGTCATTCTTACGTGTAACCTGCTCATGCAATGTACCAAAGTTATAAGCTACACTCTTAGTATTACCAGCATCTGGGATTTGGTCTGCGATCTCTGTTATGAGCGCAGTATCATTATCAATAGACTTGTACAATATATTGTAAGACTTATCATCTTTTAATACTGTAAGAATACTCTCAATAATGCTGTTCT
>CAYNMA010000121.1:4387-6834 GCA_964398075.1 uncultured Bacteroides sp.
CCAGGAGTGTCTTCAATACCAAATACAGATCTCTGAATAAATGAACTACCAGGAGTCATGATGTTTACAATGTCTTTATTAGCTGCAGAAATGAGCATAGACTCCATCCAACTAGCATCTGATGTAGCAGCTATAGGGGCTTTCATCTGACCAGTATTAGGATCTATTGTAAGAGCATCTATAAGGTTCTTGTTAGCATTTCTAGTACCAAGCTGTTCTATGAGGTACTCGCTAAGTTTCTGCGAGTCTATCTCCCCATTGGTAAAGAATCTATTCTTGAACTTTTCCGTACCAATCTTTGAGAGTTTATTAATAGAATTCATCAGCTTGTCAAGAACCTATTGTCCAGTTAAGTCTCCATACTTTCTATCAACACGTAAGCTAGCTAAACATACCTTAATCATCTGAGTACCAGCTGCTACTACATCACCCTCTTCTGGATCTGTATTTAACTGCCTACGTAATGCTGCAAAACGCTGAGTGTACTTATTAAATGGCTTATCAATTATCTCGCCATTGAAGTTTACATGACCTTGTAATCCAACCTTTACGGCAGATGTCATAAGTAAGTTATCTACACCCTCGTTCTTCATCTTGTTATATACACCCTTAAGAGGACCTGTAGCAAGACATTCAAATATTGGGAACAACGCAAACTTATTGTAATAAGGCACACATAAGTTAGACGCAGAGTTACCATTTGTAGTATGGTTTCTAAAGCCATATGCTGTATACTTAGTTGCTACAAGGTTTGTCTTATCATAAATAGCCTTATAAGCATCTCTCTTATCCTACCAAGAATAAGCACTTTCGCCCTGCAGGATTTCAAATGCTTTTGCTACATCATTAGTGTAAGCGCCTCTAGCTCTAAGCATTCTCTTGCACATATCAGCAGTAATATATGATGCACCATCGGCTACATTAATACCCTCTGTATAAGCATCATAAAAAGCTTTAGCTCTACCTTCTATAGCTTTTACTCTATCTTCGCCAATCTCTTCTACAAGTTGCTGTCTTACTGTACCTATAGGAAGCTCGTCAACTTTCTCAAACCCAAAGTAATTACCATAGATTTCTCTAAGTTCGCCTTCTCTCATCTTCTCCTCAAGGCTGTTCATAATATCAGCTTGAGAGGCTACTTCGTAATCAGCTACCTCGGCGCAGACATACATATCATTAGTAGTACCATCCATATTAGGTAGTGTAGTTACGTTGTCATCACCAGTAGATACAAGACCACCAATACGTTTCTGAATATCCTCTACGTTTTTAAAGAATCCTGGATTACCAATAAATAGCCTCAAGCACTCTTCAGATGCTATAGTAGTTCTATTTGTAACATCTTGTAATATCGCAGCAATAGCGAGGCTATGAGCCGCTTTCTGAGCTAATTGAGCATTTAAAGGTTTACCTGTGAGCTATTCAAGCTTATTAGCTATCTGAGTGTATATTTGCTTTTCTACAGCATCTATTTGTTTATTGTTAAGGCAGGTATTGTTAAGACCATTATAAATAGAGCCATCTTTGCTTATAATACCAAGGCTAGCTGCTTTCTCTACTTCAAGGTCTGTTTGCTCTTGCAAAGTTAAAGCCATTATAGTCCTCTACTCTTCTGGAGTTTTACTAAAGAACTCTCTCTCCATGACTTTAATTTGTTCGTCTGGAGACAGCTCCTTCATAGAGAATCTATTAATGCCGCCTTTGCCATTAGGGACTCTTAATGTTGTAAAAGAATGGAATGTTATACCACCCTTAGCTGGTCTGCCTTTCTTATCAACGTGATAGTTAACTATCTTGTCTTCGTCTTTAAGGAGTGGTAAACCCTTAGGGTTATCTACGTGCATTCCAAGCTGCTCTCTACAATCAAGAATAGCTTGATATTCAGTCTTAGCGTATTCAATAAACTGGTCGAGCACAGTATTACTAGGGCGCAAGTAGAACATGTCTTCTATAGGCATTCCTGGCTTCCATCCATTGTCAAACATGTATTCGATAGTAGGAACATCATTAGCAATTGTTGCACCATCCTTGTTTACGCTGAACTTCATACCTGGAATTGGGATACCATTAAGGACCATATATGTACCCTTATCAGCAAGAGTTGGGAATATACAATACCCAGCTTGAGCCATAGCAAACTTATTAATATAGTCTTCTGCTTCCGCAAGATTACTATACTTAGAGCCATTGTCGCCTCTGTTGTCAGATCTAAAACCAATAGGGGTAGATACTGTAACATTTATAGCTGTGCCATTAGACAAAGACTTAGCTACAATAGAACCAATCTTATTACCATTTTCGGATGATAAGTTATAGCTACTCTGAAGTACAGTCTTAATTACGCCATTCTCTTTATCATTGCTATTAAGATTGCCTACAGTGTCTGTAATACTATTATTCTGAGACTCATTATAGAGCTTGGTGCCATCCATACCATTAGACATCTT
>CAYNMA010000122.1:0-6708 GCA_964398075.1 uncultured Bacteroides sp.
ATTCCACGGTCTAAACTCATAAACCACCCTCAACCATTTCAACTTCTCCTAAACTAATAAACTCCTAAACTCCTAAACCCAACTAAACAACGTGTAAACACAAAACGGATAAACCAATAAACGCCCCTCAACCATTTCAACTTCTCCTAAACTAATAAACTCCTAAACTCCTAAACCCAACTAACAACACAAGGTGCTCCACTAAAAATACCCTTCTCTCTTGCAGCATTCAAAAAGTTATCGTACCTTTGCAGCCGATTTCCGTGACAGATACGGATATCGATGGAAAGATGGCGGAGTGGTCGATCGCGGCGGTCTTGAAAACCGTTGACCTTCACGGGTCCGGGGGTTCGAATCCCTCTCTTTCCGCTGAGAAAATCTTCTTCAAGAGGCTATGTAACAGAGATGTTAGGTGGCCTCTTACTTTTTTAGACTAGAAAGACTAGAACATCTAGGAACATCTAGAACATCTAGAACATCTAGAGGAAACCTCCATCTCAAGCATAAAAGAAAAAGAAGCGAAGCAAGATATGCTTCGCTTCTTTGGGTGTGGTCCCACTAGGGCTTGAACCTAGGACCCCCTGATTATGAGTCAGGTGCTACTAACCAACTGAGCTATGAGACCCTAATTTCGGCGCTACCGCAATAGCACCTCCATCAAAAACCGTGCAAAGGTACTGCTTTCTGCTGGATTACGCAAATACTCCAAGCAATTTTTAAAGCATCCTCTCAAACGCCCCTTTATTCCGATACCTTATTATTCCAACCTTTATTCCGATACCTTATTCCGATACCTTTGCCAACTCCTGTACGAACTGGATGGCTTCCTCGTGCGTGATGCTCTTTTGATCGTCGCTGAGGTTAGGGATGTTCAGTACGATATTCTCTGGGATATAATCGGGATTGCTTAACTTATCCTTATTAGCAGCGTAGATATATACCCAGCAGTCGGTGTTATTGAAGTACTTACGAGCCAGTTTCGAGAGGGTCGTTGCATTCTTCTTCGTGGTAACGGTGGTCAAGATAGCCGGTTTACCCGTAGGTTCTGTCTCTTTCACTTCCTCTTCAGGCTCTGCCTCAACCACCTCGTTCTTTGCTGCCTCCTCTTGTTCTTTCTTCAGTTGCTCACACTCTTGGCGGGTGATGGTGCGCATCTCCACACGACGGTTCGGTACATACGAGTTCGACACGTTGGTCAGCACACCACGACCACTCATCACGATACGGTCTTTCGATATGCCATATATAGTGTTCAGTTCCTCTGCCACACGCTCTGCACGGCGCTTCGAGAGTTTCTTGTTATGTGCTTCCGAACCGGTATTGTCGCAGTAGCCCGACAGTTCTACGCACAGACTCGTATCTTCCTGCATCTTAGCGGCATACTGCTGAATGGTTATCAGAGCCAGATCGTCCAACGACGACTTATCGTTTCCGAAGTATACATACTGACGGCTATCCGGCAGTTTCACCTCTTGAACCTCTTGAGCCACATACTCGTGCGAGATGACAAGTGTATCCTTGGTGATCATATACACCGTATCTTTCTGAGGTTTCTTCTTATTCTTAGCATTGTCCTCCAACTGCGAAGCGAAGACCTCATCGCTCGGGAAGTTACGCTGGTGGTTCTTCTTCTTACCTTCTATCTTCCAACGCAGGTAGGCAGCCACATACTCTTGGCAGTCGTTGCTATTACCTTGTATCTTACCGTCAAGGTTATCTTTGGTGTAGACATGGTACAAACCTTTCACACCGAGTGCCAAAGGACGACTGATATTGAACTCGAAAGCAACACCCATAGCAATGGCACCAGCCATATCGTATTTCTCGTCGGTACGCGGTTTGATCGTCTCTCCACTTGTCGACAAATCGCTGTTATAGAACGCCATACCGATACCGGCTAAGAGATAGCACGAGAAGATATCGGTCTTACGATGTGGGAACCAAGCATCAACCAAGTCGTAGGTCAAGAGCAGGTCCAAGGTATGCATGTGACCATACAGTGTCCAGTCGGTTGCACCTTTCTCCTTCAAGCCGTAGTTGGCATACGTATAGGTACCCATCAAACCCCACGTAGGTGTGAAGTCATAAGCCAACGATATACCACCAGTAGGTCTCACCTTCGTTCTTGGGATGATGGTCACACCCTTTTCTTGGAAGTCGCCATCGATAAGGTCGAATCCTATATCGAAGGTCAAAGACCAATGAGCAAAATCGCTCGACAGATCCGTCGTCTGTTTCCAAGGGTGGATACCCAAAGTGCTATCGTTTGTGGCGATAGAGTCGTTTTTCGACTTAGCTTGCATGACCATTGGCAGCAATAACATGCATGCCATAAGCATTGTGGAGAGCTTCTTCATACTATTTAAGTGCCTGTTTTTCAATTCCTTAATCGACAAATATACACTATAGCCCATACGGTCCATAGTACAGTCTGCAAAGTTATAACGTTTTTTTTTACTATGCAAGAGATTTGTCGTATTTTTTCTATTTCGGTGAAAAATGGTGGTTTTTGTGGGCTTTTTGTTTCCTTTGCACTGCGTGGTTCTTTTTCCTTACCACTGCGTGGCAGAGAAATGAAAAGAACTCCTTGCACTGCGTGCAATGAAATAAAAAGACTCGCGGCGCGAACGAACATAAAAGAAAGAAATGACTGATTATTAGAGCAACCGCATCAAAATAGCCGATTACTAATTGAGTTTATGATAGTCATAGCCAATGAAAGTGACCGGACGCGGACGCCCTCGTCCGCGGTATTGTACAGTAGAGACGGTATTGTATACCGTCTCTCAAAATTAACTATTTTAATAGTCAATGCTTTATATTTAATTGATGCCAATACGACGCAGTCGTCCGTTTAAGTCTCTCGTCCTTTAGCGCAGTGGTCTTGAGTCTTTTAGCACGCAGTGCGGTCTGCCATCTTTTTAATGGTCCTTTAATGGGCTTTAATGGAGTCTATTTGATAATATCTTTAGCCGACGTGGAATATTTGGTCCATATTTGACAATATTTGTTTCAAGATAATTATTGTCGGTTGATACGGAGTTGATAATTGTTTTGTCTTCAGTTTTTTAGATTTTTTGACCACGTATTTTATGACTTCTTCATGTCAATACGACGCAGTCGTCCGTTTATGATTTTTTGATGCGGTTGCCCTACTCTTCACCTGCATTCTTTTGCATATACTCCACTATCTGCTTTGCGGCGGTGGAGGCGGCGGGGGTGGTGCCGAGCATTGTTCGGATCTGTTCATACTCGTGCAACATATTCTCCCGATAAGGTGCATCGGATAGGAGTCGGTGCGTCTCGTGCGACACATTGGTGGTCGTGAAGAGCGGACCGATGCACTCTTTGATCACTTCGTGGTTGCCTAAGATATTCACCAAGGTAAAGAATGGGATAGAGAACACCAGTCGGCGTATCTTCCACAAGAAGTGTCCGCATGCGATATGGTATACCGCCACTTGTGGGCAGCCAAGCAGTGCCGCTTCCAATGTAGCCGTACCCGAATTGACGATAGCCACCGATGCACGGCTGAGCAGCGAATAGGTCTCACCAAACACCAGTTCCTCGCCTTGCACAAAACGGTCGTAGAACGAGGGTTCGATGCCAGGTGCGCCTGCCACTACGATCCGATAGTCCGACTCTTGCCGTGCGGCGTCCAACATCGTGGGTAGGCACTTGGCTATCTCTTGTCGTCGCGACCCAGGCAAGACGGCAATAACCTTCTCTCGATCGGTTGTTTGCAGATGATCTGCACGATATGCGCATACGCTATCCATCGTGGGGTTACCCACATACTGTGCCTGATATCCATATCCTGCATAGAAAGCCGGTTCAAAAGGGAAGATACCCAACACAAGGTCGGATAGGCGCGCTATCTTATGCACACGCCACCGTTTCCATGCCCAGATCTTAGGGGGTATATAATAGAAGATTCTTGTCCGTGGCAGATGTTTCTTGCAGTACGCTGCGATGCGCAGATTGAAAGAGGGGTAGTCGATCAGTATCAGGGCATCGGGTTGTTGTTCGACCAATGCAGCCTCAGCCAGACGGAAGTTCTCGTTCACCTTACCGAGGTTACGCAGCACGGCGCTGATACCCATGAATGCCATGTTACGGTAGTCTTGCACCATCAGGCAACCCATTGCGCGCATCTTATCTCCGCCCAAGCCCACAAAGGCAGCCGACGAGTCGAAGTGTTGCAACTGCCTCATCAATCCTGCGCCGTGCAGATCGCCGGATGCCTCACCTGCTATGATGAAATACTTCATTGGGAGTCTACATCGATACGGCGATACTCGCCAAGATATATGGCATGGCGCCGAGCAACACACCTTTCGACAGTTTCCACGTATCGGTCAGATAAAAGAGGAAAAGCAATGCCAGATCTGGGAAGACGCTGACCAACAACAGTTTGTTCAGCACCGACCCTGCTTGAAACTGGAAAGTCTGCAAGGCATACCATAGGTTCATCTGGTCTATATAGATATAGCCAAAGACGGCAGGGAACAAGAGTCCGATGACTATTCCAATCCAATATTTGTCAAATCGTTCCATCTGCCATCGGTCATGTCAATAGTGGTCGGTGTAATCGATATATATCCGTGCGCCAATGCCCATTCGTCGGTGTCCTCACTCTCAGGCTCGGCGTTAACAAACTCACCCACCAGCCAATAGAACGGTTCGCCACTCGGGTCGGTATACTCTTTTATCTCCTTATCCCAATAGCCGTTACACTGGCGTGTGACCTTCGTCCCAACGATCTTGCCCTTAGGTGCGTTCACATTATAGCAGAACCCATACGGGAAAGGCTGCTTCATCAACCGGCGCGTCAAAGGTTCGATATAACGCTCCATCTCCGAGAAGTCGGCATCTGCCTCGTGAGCACATAGCGAGAACCCTATTGCCGGTATGCTATGTTCGGCTGCCACAAAGATTGCACCCATCGTTCCGGAATAGACCACATTGATTGATGCGTTCGACCCATGATTGATGCCAGACACCACGAGGTCGATCGTCCGGTCCTTAAACAGGATATTGAGTGCCAGTTTCACGCAGTCAGCCGGATTGCCGTTTGAGGTATAGGCATCGACACCCTCGAGGAGGTCTACCCGTCTCAGTCGCATGGGTTTCATGACGCTTATCGCGCTCGACTGCCCACTTCGTGCACCGTCGGGTGCTACCACCGTCACATGCCCCAGCGCCTGCATCTGTTGCGCCAAGACACGCAGTCCTTTCGACTCTATACCGTCATCGTTGGTTATCAGTATCTCCATCATAACGAGTGCACATTATCTATGATCTTCTGCGCCAACGCATTGGCTTCTGCCTCGGTGGCAGCCTCCGAATAGACACGGATGATAGGTTCGGTGTTCGACTTGCGCAGATGAACCCATCCCTCGGCAAAATCGATCTTCACCCCATCTTTATCGTTCAGTCGCTCGTTTTTATACAGTTCCTTCACTTTCTCAAGCAGGGCGTCGACATTGATCTCGGGGGTCAGGTCGATACGGTTCTTCGAGATGAAATATAGCGGGAACTCTTTCTTCAGTTCCGATACTTTGATCTTCTTGTGAGCCAAGTTGCTCAAGAACAGTGCGATACCCACCAAGGCGTCTCTGCCATAGTGACTAGCAGGATAGATCACGCCGCCATTGCCTTCGCCGCCTATCACGGCACCGGTACGCTTCATCTCTGCTACCACATTGACCTCACCCACGGCGCTTGCCGAATAAGAACCGCCATAGCGCTTGGTCACATCGCTCAAGGCGCGCGTACTACTCATGTTACTTACCGTGTTACCAGGCGTGTGCTGCAGCACATAGTCGGCTACCGACACCAAGGTATATTCTTCGCCGAACATATCACCGTTCTCGCAGATGATAGCCAGACGGTCGACATCAGGGTCCACCACAAAACCGACATCCACCTTATTATTGCGTATCAAGTCCGATATTTGGGTCAGGTGTTGTGGCAGGGGTTCAGGGTTATGTGGGAACTTACCATTCGGTGTGCAGTTCAACTCGATGATGTTCTTCACACCCAGCGCACGCAAGATGGCAGGAATAGCAATTCCGCCCACCGAGTTAACGCAGTCGATCGCCACCGTGAAATCGGCTTTCTCGATACTCTCTTTGTCCACCAACTTCAATCCCAACACATTATCTATATGGTAAGGCAGATAGTCCTTATGTGTTACATGGCCCAAGTCGTCGACCTCAGCAAAGACGAACGACTCGTCCTCGGCAATACGTAGCACTTCTTTTCCTTCGCTGTCGTTCAAGAACTCGCCATGCTCATTGAGCAACTTCAATGCGTTCCACTGTTTGGGGTTATGCGATGCCGTTAGGATGATTCCGCCTGCGGCTTTCTCGCCTACCACAGCCAACTCGGTTGTCGGAGTAGTAGCCAACCCGATATTGACGACATCATATCCCATACCGAGCAGGGTACCCGTCACGAGGGTATCCACCATCTCACCCGACAGACGAGCATCTCTGCCCACCACGATCTTCTTATTTTCAGGAAGGTTGTGCGCACGCTGCGTAGTATATGCAGCCGTGAAACGCACTATATCTACTGGATTAAGTCCTTCGCCTACAGGACCTCCTATCGTTCCTCTAATTCCGGAAATAGATTTAACAAGCGACATATTTATAGTACTTTAGGGATGTTATAAAAATTCCACGTTTCGTTATTTTGTTATTA
>CAYNMA010000123.1:0-6669 GCA_964398075.1 uncultured Bacteroides sp.
AAACGCCGAAAAATGGCGATTTTTTGCCCAAATTCGGGTATTTCTCCAACTTTACAGACAAAAACGGTTACGCCATCAAGTAGCACTTAGTATGTCACTCCCTCATCTCGGTATGATGGTTTGTCATAGGTAACTGTTAACGGAGATAGTAATCTTGTTGCAGGAAATATAGTTAGCGGTAAAAGTATTTTTGGAGTTAGTGGGGGGTATTAGCCGCAACTGACCGAGCAGGAGGTAAAGTATTCAAATATAACCAATCGGAAAATTGCTATGGAATCTAATGCGTATTACTTCAGCGTCATTTTAGGTCAAACCGATAGTGATGGAAATACGATAGATTATAGCAAAATGGTTTATATGTCGAGCTATTTTTATATAAGAACTGTCCCTCCAATGGCTAGTACCAATTATTAGTTGGAAACACATTTTAACGCAAAAGTAAGGTCGATAAATAATTCAATAGTTTACTTCGATTTAAGCGGTAATGAAGTTTATGTTAAAGAAAGAACACGGTATTCTATTGTACGATATACATCGGGGTATTTTCCAACCTCACAATTTAACATTTCCACCAAGGAATTAAAGCTTGCGCTTACTATGAATCCCGGAGACGGTAAACTAGATAGCTATATAACAACAGGGAGCGTTAGTTCTTATTTTAGCGCTGGGGTGTACATATATATTATAGTTTGAAAATTTTAGTGAAACTTTTAAACAATAACTGTTTCAATAAATTAAAATCTATTCATTTGTAATTAATGTATTAGTCTACGTTTGATGAAACAGTAGAAGAAAGAATATTATAGAGGATTTCATCAGCCGCTGGTTTTGATAGCGATGGCTATAAATACTCTTGGTATGGCTTTTATTAATCAACAAAAGTCGCACTTTAATTGCTCTACCCGTTAATATTAACAGCATGAAAGGAGGAAAAACGTGGCAACTACAAAGAACATTCTTATGAAGCAAAACAATGGTACAGATTACGATACTCTTTACCCCATTGGAGAAGAGACCTTTGTAAATGTAACAATGGCCTCTGCAAGCTGGAGTAGTTCTCAATACAGTTTTGAAGATACATATCCCAGTGCAAGTTATAATTTGTCTATATCTGTAGCGAGTACTGCAACCTCAACCCAGTTTGACGCTTTTGGTAAAGCGAAGATTGTCGGTAGCGCAGATAGCAACATTGTGAAAGCTTTGGGAACTGTGCCTACGACAGATATTCCTGTAATGTTAAAAATAACAAGAAAGGCATAACTTTTTCTTTCAAATAGAAAAGCATATTCTTTCTTTCAAATAACGAGGGGTGTTTCATAGCACCCCTCATGATTGATATTAAAATCAATTTTAAGCTCTCTATTTGAAATTGTGAACAGAAAGCTTAAAATTGACTTTAATGAAAAAATCACTAAAGTCAATCCACCAAAAATATAATAAATGTCGAAAATAACAAGTATTTTTATGATAGAAAAAGGAGATATTCCATCATAAAAAACAAACATTTGGTAGAAAAAGGAGATATTCTACCATATGTTTTTAAACTATAAAATAATAATAAATTTTTAAAAAGAGTTTTTGTATTGACTAATAAAAAATGCAATAAGTACTATTCCAACTTAATTGCAAACGAAAGTTAAAATATTTTTTAGTATAAAAGAGAGCAAAAAAGGCAATAACAAATATACGAGGAAGTAAGAGAAAAATAAAATGACAATTTTATTTGCCATTTTCCCTCTAAGTTTTAAATAATTTATTTATCCTTTTGCGCGTATTCTTAACTTTATAGATTGTCTGAATACGCGCACTCAGGATTATTCATTATCTTAAATTAGAAAAGTTATAATTAATTTATTAATAACTTTTAACAGTGTTAAATTGCTCACTTTTCAATCAGTCTGTAAATATACTATAAATCCCACATTGGAGCGTTATAAAACTGATAATTCCATAACCAATAATCTTCGTGGTCCTTTCTTTTATAATTAAGACACAGAGGGTCGTTCCAAATTTTCTCCCATTGAGCATTATAATCTTCTTGGGTTTTATATTGTGGTCTTGATAATTTTTTTAGTATCTTTTGAGTAAGAGCGCCTCTTTTAAGCCGATTTCCGTCTGAGTCTTTTGCAATGTGCATGTAACAATTTTCAGATGAATCAACCATAATTGGTTTATCTTCTAAAAAGAGTATATGGTCATTATTATATAAAACAGTTAAAGCTGGCATTTTTATATTCTCGCCAAGCATGGTTTTTCCAACAAATCTCTTAAAAACTATATAAGAGTTTTCTTTAGAATATGTTAGGGTTATAAATTTTTCGTTCAATTACTTTTAACACCTTTCTTAAATAATCTGGTTCCACATCATAAAGCATCCTATTCCATTTCCAATCTCCCTCTGGAGAATTGGGGCTTTTTAAAAAAAGACATTCTTTAACTTTGTGAGCTTCTTCCCATTGTTTATGTCTACTAAAGAGTCTTTGCCCTACGGTGTATTCCATTTGTTGTTTTATTTTTTGAATTAATTCTCCCTTTTCAATTCCAGTTCCGTTACTATTGTCAAAAAAGTGATTGTGACACGCTTCCGAATAAGTGGTACAAACAGGATGATTTTTGTAAATCAGCAAGCCACCTCTCACATCTAATAAAGCTCTTCTCTTGATAATAACCACTTCTCCAAACATATCTTCTCCCGAGTATGGGAAAGCGCATATATAAGCATTTTCATTGCACCCTCTCACGCCAATAATTTCTTTTATTTCTTGTCCCTTTTCTGGATTTTCTTTTTCAAAGTCTTTAAGATGATACATGAATATATCATTGTAATCGAAGCCAAAAGTTTTTTTGAATAAATGTGCAAGTTTACCCTTTCTCCAAGAATCGTTCCAGTTGTCAAAATAACCTAAAGATGTTGTTATACATGTCAACATATCCATATACGTTTTATTCCGAGCATCAATCTCTCGTTTAAACATTCTAATCTTTCTTCTTATAATTTGCGAAGATTTCTTGTTTCCTTTTGTAAGCACCTTTTCGTTTTCTAATAATCTAAACTGTATTTTACAAAACCTAAAAGATTTTGTTAGTGGAACATATTTAGTTTTATGTCTACTTAGAGTTATTCCCATAGAAGCAGCTTTTTCTTCAATTTTATTTAGTATTTCTTTCCAGTCTCTATCTGGGGGAATAATTACTCTATAGTCGTCCATATAGTGCCCACTTAAGCCTAATCTAAGCTGGCATTGTATATATTTGTCTAATAAAGAAGGATAGTGTACCATTTCAGCTTGACTTGTCTCTACGCCCAATGGCAATCCCTTTTTAGGCTAAAACCCTTTGGTTTTAAAGTTTGGTTCTACAGAATTCCATAAAATATCTCTAACCTGTTCATCAGGGAAATATTTTTCGTGATGCTTTTTTATAACTTCATGGTCACTAGAGCCGAAATAATCTTTAAAGTCAATTAATAATATTCCCCGCTCCCTTCCGTATTTTTTATAATGCTTGATTAAATCTTGCTTTAATCTTTTCATGGAAAAATGAAATCCTTTTCCCTTCATGCTTGCCCCATTGTCGTAAATCATATGCTTTTCATAAATAGGGAGCAAAATCTCTTTAGAAACAGCTTTATCTACTTGCCTGTCATAAACTCTTGGAGCAGCTATTTCTCTTTTCTTTCCTCGCTCTGTTATGGTAAATTCATCATAGTCAAATCGAGTTAATTTATTTCCCTTTAAGTTGGCTAACAGGTTTCCAGTGGTTGTAAAAAGCTTCATTTTAAAAAGCTAAACGCTTCTTTTCCAGCCGACATTTTTCATACACTTCATGCCATAGTAAAACAATTTTCTGAAAGAGTAGAAATTATTTTCTAAATCTAAATTTTTAAAGTCTTCTTGCCTTCTTTGCTCTCTTTTATACTTTCGACGTAGATACTTCTGCGTCTTTCGTTTTTCGTTAGTCAATGCATTAATCTCCCTTAAAATTTTGCTTTTTCACTTTCTAAAAATATTAAAAAACACTTTGTGTTTAATATATTTTGATTTTTAATAATTTAACGTCTTGTTTTAATTTTAAATTTGTTAACACCCAAAGACAGCACAGTTTCCCGACTCCCAGTGATTATTTTAGCAAAAGAAAATTTTTTATCACTGAAAGCATTGCAATCATAGCTGCTTAATCTGGTATTTGTAACTATCTTGATGCAAATTTCAAAATAGCCAAGCTCAAAAACGTAACATACCTTCTCCCTTGGGATAATTTTGTTTTTATTTCTTAAAAACGGGAAGTGTTTCTCCTTTTAACACGAAAACCCAGCCGTCTCATCTTATTATAAGGGAATTTAGGCTGGAAAAACTTTGCCAAGCACCTTTACTATGTCGCGTTTCATATACGCTTATGACTTTGCTGTACTTAACAAAGGTCTTTTGCTAAAATAGGGCGCGAAACTTAAAGAATTGGCCGCATTGTTGTTGTTCGCATCACCACTAGTGTTCACATTGCAAAAGTTGTTGGAGTTGTTGTAATTAGGTGAACGCAGCCACCAATTCACAGAAGAAGAAGTGTCGCGGAAAATAACAGAAGCACACCCAAAAATAAACGTTAAATGTTAAATATTAAACACTTTTTAAGTTGTTGCTGAATATTTTTTAAAGCGGGTCGTCAGACCATCTATAAGTCTATTCATCGTAAAAGATATTTTCTTTTTCACATATTAAATTGTTTTTGTATATAAGAGAGTTTCTCAAAATTGGTTTGTAATCATCATTTTGAAGAGCTTCTTCTATTTCTGGCTCTTTGTTTCTGGCTTTTGCTATTGCTTCTTTATTACTGCGCTATACCCGTTTTAGTAACTTTATCTCTTCCTCTAATAGTTTATTTATTTTTAAAGTCAGAGAGTCTTTCGGGAATTTGGACTTGTCCTCGACACCTTCTTTTTTAATTGCGGTGTCATATGCAATAGAAAGCCACACATCCGTTGTTGTACAACAAGAAATACTTTCTTGTATTAGTAAACTTCTATAATACAACAATAATAAATTACTTGTTTGCGTATAAATATCATTTATCATTATAACATTGTTAACTAACCTCTGAATAAGAGGCCAAATAGTATCATAGTTACGCTTTTCGTCTCTTCTTGAAAAGGATGATAAAAAACTATTTATTTGGATTGCCAAATCGTAAGCTTTGTTTACAAATTCAGCTTTGCTTACTTGTCTTTTTGACATTATTACACTCATTGTTATTTCTCCTTTCGAGTGGTTAATATATTTTTTAATAATTGCACTTTTAGTGATTTATATCGTCGCCCCTATGTGTGCGCTGTCGCTTACAGCGGGGCTCCTGAGAGATGTGAGTCACACTTTAAAAGAGGGCGCGAAACTTAAAGAACTGGCCGCATTGTTGTAGTTCGCATCACCACTAGTGTACACATCGCAAAAGTCGCCGGAGCTGTAGCAAATAGGTGAACGCAGCCACCAATACACAGAAGAAGAAGTGCCGCTATATTTATATTTAATCTTACTACCACCGTTTTTATAGTAAGCGAACTGCGTTTGATAGTTCTACTCATACTAATTAGCCCAAGTTCTTGAACCTTGAATTTCAAATTCAGAAGGTAAATAAATAGTATCGGTAGTAGCAGAAATATTACTTTCTACGTTTGTACCACCCCCAACATTGTCTGTATAAATAGTGGTAGACTTTAAAACAGCTTTTAACTCTGAGCTTAAAGCGTTTTTAAATGTTGGGATTACTGTATTTCTCATATAAGAAGAAGCCCAACCTCCAACATTTGTGCCATATATGTCAGAGGATGTTTTTGGATTCATAATAAAGCCAGTGGTTTGAAGGCTATCATAATTACTATCAACAAAACCAACATCGACCCCACCACTTATAGCAGTTTTAAATCCCATAAACGTAATACCAGTTCCCTCTCTTGAAGAATTATGGTCAAAATCTACTATATAGAAACCATAACTGCCAGAGATTGATTGGATACCTACCGTACCCGAGATTGTGTCCATTTTTACATCTCCGACGCTCCAAAGGGAAGAAGCTGTCCCGTCAGAGGACGCTTTTGAGATTTTAGCCCAGCTATTCTCGTTAAGCACAGAGCTAATAACGGAGATTATATAAGAAAATAACCCATCTCCAGACTTTGTAATAGTTTTGTTTACAACAGTAGAATCTGAAAAAGTTACAGTAATTGTATAGCTACCATCGTCAGTAACAGGAAACCCATGTTGAGTCTCAATGGAAGATAGAGTATAAGACTGACTGTAACTGTTTGGTCCACTAAGGGAAAGAGAAGCGTTTTTCTCTGCAACCACGTTAATAAAACTTCCACCATATGTTTTCGGCAGAAGAGCGTCATAAGTACCTGAGCTATTTTTCTATTGCATTATAATTTTATTAGTGCTCATTTACTCGTCTTTCCGATATTAAAATTGGAAGAATATACAGTTAAAATCCATTTTTGTTATTTTTAACGAAAGAAATAACTACTTCGACAAGACAACAAACAAAATTGCACTCTACCAAATAAAATATCTCTTTTAATTTTTTTAATAGGAGACAAAATCGAGGGTAAAAATTGCTCGATTTAATTGGGCGTTTAGACGCAACTTAAGGGAAATAAGTTATAACAACAAACACATCACTCCA
>CAYNMA010000124.1:0-6658 GCA_964398075.1 uncultured Bacteroides sp.
AAGCAATTTTTAGAACATCCCTCCATTCTTTCCCATTCCACGAACATAAGGCTATCGGTCGTAACATTTCTCAACATTTGCACCATAACAATTTTTCTTGTATCTTTGCGCTCACAAAACGCAAAGATTATGTTAAAAACAAAAGATGAGATAGTACAAAACTGGCTACCTCGCTACACCAAGCGTCCATTAGAGGACTTCGCTGAATATATCCTACTGACCAACTTCAACCACTATGTGGAGTTGTTTGCCGAGCAGTATAATGTCCCAATTGTGGGTAAAGAGGGCAATATGCCCAATGCGAGCGCCAACAATATGACCATCATCAACTTCGGCATTGGTAGTCCGAACGCTGCCCTCATCATGGATATGCTCAGCGCCATTCACCCTAAGGCCGTGCTTTTCTTAGGCAAATGTGGAGGACTGCGTGACAAGAACAAGATAGGCGACTATATCTTGCCATCGGCTGCCATTCGTGGAGAAGGTACAAGCAACGACTATTACCCACCCGAGATACCTGCTTTGCCTGCTTTCAGTATCCTCCGAGCCGTCTCGACTAGTATCCGTAACTTCGGGCACGACTATTGGACTGGTACCGTCTACACCACCAACCGACGCGTATGGGAGCACGATGAGCAGTTTAGGCAATATCTTCGTTCCACGCGTGCTTATGCCGTAGACATGGAGACAGCCACACTTCTCACAGTAGGTTTCCACAACAGTATACCCACTGGCGTACTGTTACTCATCTCTGACATGCCTCTGCAACCTGATGGCATCAAGACCGAGGCGATGGACAAAAAGACCACCGAACTCTATGCCCGTGAGCACCTCGAGATTGGTATCGACGCTCTCACCGCTATACAGAACAACTCCTTTACCCTCAAACACCTGCGTTTCGAGTAATATGGCTACGACAGACTACAGCTGCAAGCAACTGCTTGCCGACTTATCGAAGGGTAACTATGCTCCACTCTATTTCCTTCACGGAGAAGAGCCTTACTACATCGACCTTGTAGCCGAATATCTGCAGGAGCATCTGCTTGACGAGATGAGCCGTGAGTTCGACCTCACGGTCGTCTACGGCAAAGACTGCGAGCGTGACTTAGGACCCGTCATCACGGCTGCGCGTCGATATCCGATGATAGCGCAACGCCAAGTCATCATCGTCAAAGAGGCGCAGAACATACGCAACTGGGACGCACTCGGCATCTATCTCGACAACATGATGCCATCCACGGTTCTCGTATTCTGTTATAAGTACGGATCTCCCGATGGGCGCAAGTCTGTTTTCGCCAATATCAAGAAGAAAGGCGGCGTCATGGCAGAGTCAAGTAAACTGAGAGACTATCAAGTACCCGACTGGATCAAGAACTATATACAGGACTACAACAGTTCTAAAAAGACCCAAATCGCCATTGATGATAAGAGCATCAATCTTCTTGCCGATAGCCTTGGCACCGACCTGCAGAAGATTGTAGGAGCAATCAATCGATTGATAGCAGGACTACCTGATGGGAAGCAAACCATTAATGCTGACCTTGTGGAACGCAACATTGGCATCAGTAAGGACTATAACATCTTCGAGTTGCAGAAGGCTATCATCAACAAAGACGTTCTCAAAGCCAATCGCATTGCACAATATTTCACCGAGAGCAAAGACAACGCGATACAAGGGAAGATTCCCTTCTTGTTCAGTTTTTTCTCGAACCTACTATTGTATCTCTATCTGCCAAGTTCTCAAAGAGCCGAGAATACTGTATCTCAACTTTTAGGTATCAATCGATATGCCGTAAAGGATTATGCGGCAGCTGCTAGGAACTACTCGAAAGGCAAAGTCTATCATATCATTGGCTACCTTCGCAGAGCGGATGTGCGTTCGAAAGGCTTCAATAACCCAAGCGTTACCGAAGGCGAGATCTGGCAAGAACTCCTCTACCAAATTCTGCACTGATATCTGTCAGCATAAAGTGTGGTACACTGCCTTTTAGCCCAACTTGCAGTTTGACAGCGGACCACACATATCATGATAAGCCTATCTCTCCACTACTGTTCCGAGTACTGTGTAAGTTATTCCGGCACGCTCGATATACACCACCCCATTCTCGATATACTTGTGCACGCTCTCGGTTTCTTCTGACTCATACAAAGCAGTAGGTGTTGTAGCCTTCCACTCAGGATAGAGTTTGAAGTCACCCCAATACCCCTCGGTAGATGATGGAGCAACCGAACCACCTTCTACAAAATGCCATGCCACGAAATCAAAGCCAGCCTGTGTAGGCGTTGGGAATGTGACGGGCACATCGAAGATGTAACTTGCAGGTGCTAGATTGAGTTGTGAGGTCTTGGCGGCATCACTGTAGTAGATGATATCGAACGGTCGAGCTTCCCATTTAGCATAAAGGGTTAGATCTTCCGTCACACTCGCAATCGTACCATTAGCTTGATAGGTAACGCCCGAACCATCTTTCGCTGTATTCCAACCCTTGAAGTAATAGATCAGATAATCCGGTTCAGAGGCTTCTGCGATACTAGGCGATGCCGATGGGATAGTGTAGCTACTACCCTTGTTCACTTGCACCGAACCGATACCCGATGCCGTCAGTGCGAAACTATCGTCCCACGCCGAGGGTTGATTATCATTGAAGGTGATGGTAACCGTCTGTGTGGTAGGCTCGGTTGGATCGGGTTCTGGTGTAGTACCCGTACACGACTTACGATATACCTCAAAACCAGTCAAAGATCCATTTTGACCATTAGCCTCCGTACGGAATATCCATATCTGATTCGTATTATTTGCTGCTGCAGGTAACACGAACTTAGTATGTACTGGAGTACCAGATTTAGTCACACTTTCTTCTATCAAGGCAGTTGCTGTTGCAGCAGTATCAGAATATGCATAGAACTTGTTTTGGTTAAATGCCATATCCACTGCCAATGTATCGCCTTCTTTGAAGTAATTACCATCTGCCAACTGCACCATCACATAAGAGCCCTCTTTATTCAATTTATATGGAGACGAACTACCTAGCTTATAGACAGCGCCCGTACCGCCGATACTTCCGCTAACAGTATAGGTTGTCTTTCCTGTAATAGTAATACGGATTATCGTATCGGTCTTGCAGCCCGTCTGCTCCGAAGGGGTTGTATCACCACCATCAGGATTTTCTGGATCGGGATCGGGAGTTGGTTCTGGCGTAACCGACTCCGAGCTAGTAACCTGCACCGTCGCATTGAGGTTGTTATACCCCGTTGAGCTATCCCATACACCCGTATTAGCACAGCGTACTGCGAACTTAGGATTAGAAGCAATAGCGTTTCCTGCATCAGGCAGATAGAGATAGAGCGAATACGAACCGTTCTCGATATCACTTGGCAAGGTCACAGTCTCTTGTATCGTAGTTGTCTGGTCTGGCACCCATGTACGAGGGTCAGACTGCAGTTGCACCGTATAGGTCTTTGAACTCGACTTTAGCACCAGATAAGCATGACGTTCATTATACAAGGGTGCGCAACCCGAGTTCTTGAGCGTTATCTTCAACGCCAACAAACGGTCAGCACCGACCTCCGAGGGATATGTGCCCTGCACCAATTCGAAACGATAACCAAGATAGCGCGCCATTAGGTCGTAATAGGAAGTGCCCGATGCGTCTTTCTCTGTACGCCATTGGTCGGTAGCATACTGACTATAATCGTAACCAAGATATGAGAAGTGCAGCAGTCGCATCTCGGCCAGTGCCTTCACACCTGTACCATAGTTGGTGTAGTTACTTGCATGTTCCTCTTCGATATTCGTCTCGCCGCCATTAGGTACATACAAGCACTCTTGGGCAATATAGGCTTTGTCGGCCGTCACGTTCTCGTAAGTACCTTCATTCTCTGCACCATTGCAGAAAGCATCGTTATGATGTCCTATACGAGAACGAGCATCTTGTTTCCATGCTGTAGTAGCTGTCAGAGCCGTTGCATCACCAATATAATCGGTCTTGTACTTAGGTGTACGCACTTGGACGAAACGAGAAGCGGGAATAGCATCTAACAGTTGGTTGATAAGATTGGTCTTTACCGACTGAGGGATAGCACTACCCACGCCTTGATTGGAATAGTACCACTCACCCCATGCACCCATGAACCCGGCTTGTACCACATAAATAACATCCGCATTTTCCTGCAGATGGGACTTCAGCTGCGAGAGATGTTGCTGCCAAATTGTTGGAGATGCATCTTCATTCTTACTTTTGTTGTCATAACCTTTGTTCGTATACGCAAAACGCAAAATACACTTTGCACCTTTGGCACGAAAGGTAGCCATATCGGCATCAAAGAGCGTCAAGAAATTATCGGGTAAAGCTGAAGTACGGTAATTGTCCAAATAATACAAGCGCATCAATAGCGAACGCCCTGCGGCTTCGGCATCGGTGAAATAATAATCTTCTAGGTTACTTGTTGTAGAATTGGTGACTACCTGCTCTACTTCCTCGTAGAAGCCTCGTTCTGGATTTGTAAAGTTTGTGTTGTCTACCGTGTAATTGACTGTCGTTGCAAACGAAGCAATCGACAAACTCATCGCACAGAGCGATGTAAGAATGTGTTTCATGATGTTAGGGATGTTCTAAAAATTCCACGTTTTATTTTTCATTCCAAATGGGATGTCTTGTCACTTTTTGAGTGCTTTGCGTTTTTTATTTGTATCTGCTTGCCTTTCATTCAGTCACAATGCTCATACTCTATCACCCTTAAAATCGGAGATTTGAAGGGAACCCGATGCTCCTTCGTTCAAGCCAACCATCTACTAAATAAAAATCCACAAATCATCTCAAAAAGCAATTTTTAGAACACCCCCTATGTTTTGATAAGGTTAATTCTGCAAATGAAAAGCGAGTCAAAAAGACCTACCTATTCATGTTGCAAAGATAATATCAAAACACAAAATTCTTGTCGAAATTTTGACACTTTATGTGTACTATTTGACGGATTTGCAAATAGCATACACAATACTCATTATCAATCAGTTAGAAGAGCAAGCGCATCCTTTATTCTGTGCATTGCCTCCACTATCTGATCCTCGCTGGTAGCATACGACAAGCGGATACAGTGGTCTTCACCGAAGGCGCTACCCGACACGCATGCTACATGCGCCACATTGAGTAAGTACTCGATTAGGTCGCTAGCGGAATTGATGCGTTGACCTCTATACTGTTTACCAAAATAGGCTGACACATCGGGGAAAAGATAGAAAGCACCTTGTGGTTCTGTGAAACGCAACCCAGGTATCTCTCGTGCCAGACCTGCAATCAAGTCACGACGGCGATGGAAGGCCTCACGCATCTCTGCCACGCACTCTTGCGGACCGGTGTAGGCAGCCTCAGCAGCCTTTTGCGCTATCGTTGTTGCACACGTGATCATCTGTCCTTGCAAGCGTTTGCAAGCACCAATCAACGCTTTATCGTGCGATGCCATCCAACCGATACGGTAACCGGTCATGGCATACGCCTTGCTCACACCGTTCACTATCACGAGTCGGTCCTCAATCTCCTTGAACTGTCCCATACTCTCATGCTGACCGTTATACTGAATATGTGCATAGATCTCGTCGGACAATACGGCAATATCCGGATGTTTTTGGAGTACACAGACAAGCGATGTCAACTGTTCCTTTGTATACACCGCACCCGTTGGGTTATTCGGTGTGCAGAGCAGCAGCAGTCGAGTCTTAGATGTAATAGCAGCCTCTAACTGTTCTGCAGTAAGGCAGAAATGATTATCCATTGTGGTCTTTACCAACACGCTCTTAGCCTCAGCCAACTTCACCATCTCCACATAACTGACCCAACAAGGTGTCGGTATAATCACCTCGTCGTTAGGGTCCAAGAGTGCTTGTATGCAGTTGCAGATGGCCTGTTTAGCACCCACCGACACGATGATATCGTTCGGTGTATAAGGCGTTACATTATACTGTTTGAGGTCGTTGTTCAGTGTATCCGCAATAGCCTTACGGAGTGAAGGGAAACCTGGTGTTGGACCATAATGTGAAAAGTCTTGGTCCACAGCCGCCTTGGCTGCCTCTTTGATATGGGCAGGAGCTGGAAAATCGGGTTCACCGAGAGAGAGACCGATAATATCGACGCCTTCGGATCTAAGTTGTTGACAACGAGCAGCCATCTGCAGGCTCTGCGACTCTTGTAATGCACTGATACGCTTGGAGATTTTCATGATCAATATTCTACTATAACCGTCATCTATAACGGTCCGCAAAGGTAACAACTATTGTTCACAAAAACAATAGCAAAATGACACAAGACCGCACCGCGTGCTAAAAGACGATGGACCGCTGCGCCGACGAACTACTTAAACGGACGGCTGACGCTGTATTACCATTAATTAGCCACAAAATACGTAGTCAAAAACAATTATCAACACACAACTATTGTCATAAAAGGTTTGGAACAAATATGATCAAATATGATTCAAATATTCCATACGAGTGACAAAGATGTCCAAATATACGCGGTTTTAGAAGTATAAACTCCAAAGGCTTAAAAAAATGGGAAGTCGCTATAGGGATATTCTAAAAATTCCACGTTTCGTTATTTTGTTACTACTTTTTGTTACTACTTGGGATGTTTCTCCACTTTTTGAGCGCTTTGTGGTTTTTATT